>DASRAT010000948.1:0-4742 GCA_035638015.1 Gemmataceae bacterium
TCAGGATCATCGTCGGAGATCATTGTCGGCAGCATCCGCCACATTGCCGACATCAACGAAGCGATGCAAGCGGGGGCCCACATTTTGACGGTGCCGCCCAAGTTCTTCCCGCAGATGTGCAGCCATCCCAAGACCGATGAAGCGGTGCAGCAGTTTGTCAGCGAGTTTCAGAAGTGGCAACAACAAGGTGCCAACTTGGGCCTTAGCAAAGTCGCGTAGTCTGCTCGCCGCGTGGCACAGGCGGCTCGCCTGTTTGGTTTTAACAGGCGAGCCGCCTGTGCTACGAATCGTCCATCCCCCCTTGCCCCCACCATACCCCACATACTAAAGCACCATTACCAACACCTCCACTCTCCCGGAGAAATGCCATGCTGCGCAAACTGGGTCTTTACATCCTTGGCTTCCTCGCCGTCGTCGGGCCCGCCACGCCTTGTGCGTACATTGCTGCGGACCAGCCCAAAAAGGAGCGGCATTATCTCTACGCCGTTGTCCCCGGCATTCGCAACTACCTCGAGTTTGGCGGCGCCGGCATAGTCGTCTTCGACATCGACAACGGTCACAAGTTCGTTAAACGGATTGCCACGCCTGCCAGCAAGGAAGAGATGCCCGACAATATCAAAGGCGTCTGTGCCTGTGCCGTCACCAAAAAGCTTTATTTCACCAACACCAAAAAACTTTACTGCGTCGATCTGGCCACCGACAAGACGCTTTGGGACAAAACCATGCCCGGCGGCTGCGACCGGATGTCGATCACGCCTGACGGTAAAACAATCTACTGCCCTTCGTTTGAACGGGACCACTGGAATGTCGTGGACGCCGCCACGGGGGATGTCGTCGAGACGCTGTTCATCCAGAAAAAGGACCGTGCACACAACACCATCTGTAGCATCGACGGCAAACAAATGTTCCTCGCCGGCATCGGCAACACCACGCTGCCGATTGCCGACGCCAAGACGCACAAGATCGTCGCCAAGGTTGGCCCCTTCAGCGCCGGCATTCGGCCCTTCACCGTCAACGGGGCAGGCACGCTGGTCTATTGCAACGTCAACGAATTGCTTGGCTTTGAGATCGGCGACGTGAAAACCGGGAAGATACTTCACCGCGTCGAGGTCACGGGCGTCAAGCAGGGGCCGGTGAAACGGCACGGCTGCCCAAGCCACGGTGTCGGTATGACGCCGGATGAAAAAGAGGTTTGGTGCTGCGACGGGCACAACAGCATGATGCACGTGTTCGACAATACCGTGATGCCGCCCAAGCAAATCGCCAGCATCAAGGTCCGCGAACAGCCGGGGTGGGTGACATTTAGCCTGGACGGCAAATACGCTTATCCCAGCACGGGCGATGTTATCGAGGTGAAGACGAAGAAGACTGTCACCGGCTTGACGGACGAAAAGGGTGGCGAGGTGCATAGTGAGAAGGTGGTGGAGATTGTGTTTGCGGATGGGACTGTTATTGGATGCGGCGATCAATTTGGGCTGGGCCGGCAAGGGGCCAAACCAAAGTGATAACCTTGTGTGCATCTTGTAGGACGGCCTTCCCAGGCCGTCCCGGACGACCTGGGAAGGCCGTCCTACGTTGCATTTGCGGCTGGGCCACGCTGGGGAGTGTCACGTTATTAACAGCGCAACTTATTTTCTCTCCCTCGAAACCTCCTGCGACGAAACCAGCGCCGCCGTGTTCAGGGATGACTTACGCATCCTGGCCAATGTCATCGCCTCGCAGACCGATCTGCACGCCCGCTTTGGCGGCGTTGTTCCAGAGGTGGCGGCACGCGCTCATCTTCAACGGTTGTTGCCTGTTATCGATGAAGCGCTGCGGCGAGCCAACATTAAATTGGAACAGATCGGTTGCATTGCGGTGCTGAACAGACCTGGGCTTATCGGGGCTTTGCTGGTCGGCGTCAGCGCCGCCAAGATTTTGGCGATGGCGCTTGGCGTGCCGCTGGTGGCGGGCAATCACATTGAGGCCCACATCTACGCTTGTCGCCTCGCCGCGGGCCGCGACATTTTTCCGTGCGTGGGCCTGGTCGTCAGTGGCGGCCACACCAGCCTGTTTCATTGCCAAACGCCGCTGGAATTCAGCCTGCTCGGCGCGACCATCGACGATGCTGCCGGGGAAGCGTTTGATAAGGTAGCCAGCATTCTCGGCCTGGGGTTTCCGGGAGGACCGGCTGTTGAGCGCGAGGCGAATACCGGTAACCCGACCGCACATCGTTTTCCTCGATCTTTTTTCCATGAGGAGCGGCTCGATTTCAGTTTCAGCGGTTTGAAGACTGCTGTGTTGTATACCTTGCACGGCACCGGTGTTGCTCGCGGCCCGGTGCCGCCGCCGGGGCAGGGCCGAGCAGACCTGGCTGCCAGTTTTCAACAGGCTGTTGTGGACGTGCTCGTGCAAAAGGCCCGCCAGGCATTAAGGCGGACCGGGAGCAACCGCCTTGCGGTAGGCGGCGGGGTGGCTGCTAACAAAACTCTTCGCAATGCGTTGGAAATCATGGTGCGCGAAGAAAAGGCGGAGTTGTTCATTCCCTCGCTGGAGCTTTGCACCGACAATGCCGCCATGGCCGCCATTGCGGTGGAAAAGTGGAAACTCGGCCAGTGGGCGGCGGCCGATCTCGACGCCGTGGCCTCATAATGCACGTAGTTTGCCACGCTATCGGCCGATACCCCTCAAATCTTCAACAAAACTGCTTAGCGTCGGCAGTTTATTGGTAATCCCTGCGTTTCACGACAATCACGCGCATCCTGCCATTTGCGCCTTTGCCGAGAGACCGTGAATACGCAAAAATCGCCTTGCGAAGACGGCGTATTCTGGAAGACGTGGTAGAGTTCAACCGGACACCGGGCGTGCAGTTGCCAACAGGACGTTGGGGACGACGGCGCGCTCCCGCCTCCAGACATGGTAATCTTCATGAAGAAGCTGCTACTCCTCGGCGCGCTGAGCATCGCCGCCGTCGCCACCACCGCTTTTGACGCCAACGCTTGGTTCCTCGCTTGCTGCCGCAATAACTGCTGCAACAAGTGCACCACCACGTTGAGCTGCCGACCCTACAACGCCTTTAGTCCTTGCTGCTTCGGCAATATCTGCTGCGACGGCTGCATGCCGATCAACATGGGCGGCGGCTGTTGCCAGCAACAGCGTGCTCCCTCGTGCTTCAACGGCTCCTACGGGCCCGGTTGCTGCACCAACAATGGCTGCTGTGACTACGGCTGCTTGCCGGCCCCTGGCACGTTCGCCTCGGCCCCGATGGGTCAGATGGCGCCCGGTGCGCTGGCAACAGTTCCTGGTAACCCGACGCCGTTGCAGATCCCAGTGAACCCGACGCAGCCGATGGTTCCCACGGGCCCCGGCCCGCAGTTCGTGGGACCGAACCCGCAGGTCATGAATCCGATGTCCTACATGGTGCCGATGCAGCCGATGCAAATGCAACCAATGCAGATGCAACCGATGTACGGCTACCCGCCGGTTCAACCGATTGCTTACCAGCAGTCGATTTACAACCCTTATTACTATCCGCAAACGCCGATGAGCAATTACGGACCGGTCCAGGCGCCTGCCTATTGGTACGGTCGGTAATCCGATAGCTGCTTGCGGCCCCCACCCTGCCCTCCCCCTAGCACAGGGGGAGGGTATGGGAGGGGGGCCGCAAGCAGCTTTTATTTTGGAAATACAAATGCCGCTCTGACCGGTGGCGGCATCGGCGAATCCGCTCCCATCACCGAACGCCAAATCACCTCGTTCAGTAAGAAATCATCCGCCGCATCTTCGCGCGAGAAGTCCATTTTCTCCGACAAGTCCGCCCCGAAGTCCGTCTTTTTGTTGACCGCCTTCATGTCGGTGCTTGGCACGATATGCGCGTATGTCCGCAAATCGGCCTTGGGTTGAAACGCGTTGTACATCGGCGTCGCCGCCGCGTCGTACTGGCTCATCGGTTGCAGGCCGAGAATCAGTTCCATCGTTCGCAGCATGCTTGAGGTGGCGTACATCGTCGAATCGACGTGGCCGTGTTTGGTGTAAGGGCTGACGACCAGCGCAACGGTACGATGGGCGTCCACGTGATCGGAACCATTTTGGGCGTCGTCTTCGATCACGAAGATCGCCGTCTCGTTCCAGAACATGGACTTGCTTATCGCCTCCACGATCATGCCCAGGGCGAGATCGTTTTCGGCCACCATCGCGGTGGGCGTCAGTTTGCCCGCGCGGGTGCCGGAGGTGTGATCGTTTGGAAGCCGCAAGATGCTGAGCTGCGGGAACTTGCCGGTTTTCTCGAATTCGTGCAGCTCCTTGATAAACTGTTCCGCACGGTCGATATCGGAGTAGTCCAGGTCCCAGCCGCGATACCACGGATCGATGTGGCCTTCCAGTGCCTTGACACGAGCCTTGGCCGGTTCCTTGAGCGTCTTGCCGTTATCGACCCATTCGCCATAGCTGCGGTAACTGACGCCGGCTTCGGCACAGCGGTCCCATAAGTAACCGCCGGCTGGCCTGGCGATTTCATCGTGGGTGCCCTCCGCGGGGAACGGCACTTTTTTGCCGCCGCGGTAATTGAGTGGCCAGGCTTTTTTGACGAAATCGGTGCAGAAGGCACCCATCGACCACTCGTGGCCGTCGGCCGAAACTTCGGCCTCGACGTAAAAGTTGTCAAGCAACACGTATTCCTTCGCCAGCTTGTGGGCGTTGGGCGTGATCTTCTCGGGGAAGATGCACAGCGTCGGATCGCCGTTGCCTTCCTTGATGTCGCCGAA
>DASRAT010000949.1:0-9752 GCA_035638015.1 Gemmataceae bacterium
ATGGTGTATTGCTGGGAGCCCATGACCGGCAAACTCTACTCCCCGACGGCCAGCCGGCGCGATGCAATCAGCGCACTGCGGTTTACGGACCAGGACGAACTTTTGGTCGGCACCCAGGGGGGCGAGGTGTCGTGGTGGGACGCGCGCAAGGGCGTCAAGCTGCGCGACGTGAAACTTGCGGGACTTGAGACTACCTGGAGCCGTGACCGCATCGATATGGCGGCGGCGGGCGATGTCGTCGTCTGTTTCGACGGTTGCCCAAACCGCCATGTCTTGATGAAATCCTGGCTCTCGGACCTGCGGACGGGCAAGCTGCTGTGTTACGACGAATCGACCGACACCGAAACGCTGAGCCTGTTCGCCAACGGGCGGAAAGCGGTCTCGCTGCAGTCGAATGTAGTCCGCATCTGGGACACGGCCGGTGGAAAGGATCTGGTTCGGTGGACGACCGAAGCTTGGGACCAAGGCGTGGCGCTGACCAGTGTGCGCGTTGCCGAGGACGGGCGGTTCTTTGCGTTCGGCACCGATACGAAAAAATTGGTGTTGTGGGACGACAAGAAGCACGTCGTCATGTGCGCCTGGCCGCTTGACGCAGACTGGCCCCGGGTAGTCGGCGTCGAGAAGGCGATCGTTTTCTCCGCGGATAGCGGTTGGCTGGCGTTCCCCGAAGCGAGGAACCGCCTGTGCGTGCTCCGGCTCGGCACCAAGAAGGCGGTAACGCTCACGCTGGACGAAAAGGCGACCGTTACCGGCCTGGCCTTTTCACCTGACGGGCGCGAACTGGCCTGTGCCGTCCGATATGACTCGGCCGGGTCGGCAGAGAATCGCATCGTAATCTACGAACTCGCCACCATGAAAAAGCGGGTGGATCTCGCCGGCCACGGCGACGCGACAATCTACTGCCTGGCGTATTCTGCAGACGGTGAGTTGCTCGCTAGCGGTGCTGCCGATGCCACGGTACTGATCTGGCCTTACCGCCTGCGCGGTGCCCGAGTTGTGCCGGAGAAAAAATAAAGCACCGCGCAATGTCCGCCAGCACGCCACCTGTCGGATCACCAATGACGACCTGACAGTTAATGTTTTATCGGACGCTGCGTGCGTTGATATCTATGAAAGAGCGGCGTTAAGAAGAAGCGGTTCTCCCATCGGGTAAATTGAAGTTTGCTGAATCCTTTTTACCCCAACAGGAGAACCAACTATGTTGTACCTTGGAATCGATCAACACGCTCGGCAAATCACAATCTCGCTCCGCGATGAAAACGGCGACGTTTTGCAGGCCCGACAGGTGTCGACGGAGCCGGAGAAAATCAATGCGTTTTTCCAGCGGCTGACGCGCGAGCGCTTGCAGCAGGGTGAGTCATTCGTCGCGGTGCTGGAGGTCTGCGGCTTCAACGATTGGCTGATTCGCATGCTGCAAGACTACCGCTGTCACAAGGTCATCCTGATCCAGCCGGACGACCGGAAAAAACGCAAGACGGATCGACGTGACGCAGCCGCGCTGAGCGAGCTGTTATGGGTCAATCGGGATCGCCTGCTGCACGGCAAGCCGGTCCGCGGCCTGCGTCAAGTGGACATCGCCAGCACCAGCGACCAGGAGAACCGGCGACTGACAACGTTGCGTAAGGATGCCGGAAGGGATCTGACGCGCGTCATCAACAAGATCAAGCAGATTCTCCGGCGCCACAACCTGCAATGGGAGATGCCGACCAAGACGTTCCCCACGGTTGCGGCCATCGCCTGGCTGAAGCAGTTGGTGTTACCGGAGATTGATCGCCTGGAGATGAACCACTTGCTCGCCGACGTTGAACATGTTCAGCAGCGCCTGAAGGAACTGGAGAAGGTGATCGCCCAGCGTTCGGACGCGTGCAAGGAGACGACGATTCTCGCCACGATGCCGGGCATGGGGAGTCGATTTACCGCCTTGTCGCTGGCGTGTCGGGTCGGCCGCATCGAGCGTTTCCCGCGTGCTCACAGCCTGGCCAACTACTGGGGGCTGACGCCTGGGTGTCGCAACAGCGGCGAGAACAACCAGCGTCTGGGCAGCATTACCAAGGCAGGTAGTACCACGGCGCGATGGCTGCTGGCCCAATTGGTGTACAAGGTGGTTCGCAAGGACGCTCGGCTGCGAGAGTGGTTTAGACGCATTAAACGCCGGCGTGGATCCTCCATCGCCCGTGTGGCCGTGATGCGCAAATTGGCCACAATCATCTGGCACATGCCGAGTAAGCAGAAGACGTATGCCGAGTGTCGAGAACTTGCGGCCGCATGATGGATTTAGCGCATGGTGCCAATCCCGAATGGCAGAGGGCGGCATCGTGCCGCCCCATTCGGTTTTGGCCCCTGGGACGGCGCTCGGGTTGCTTCCCCAGCAGAGCCCTATCCTCCGCCCAGGTCAAATGCATTGTACCGGAGTTACCCTCAAACCAAGAAGGAGAAAAGGCGAGCCAAGATTCGGCCGGTTGTTCGACCTGAGTTGCCTTGCAACTCGAGATCCCTCCCGTTTGGGCCAACTCGAATCCGACCGTGGATGCGATGGCTTGGGCCAGCAATGGCAAAGTCAGGCAGCACGACGCGTTGTATGGAGTGGCCCTTACGGTGAGGAATTCGCACCAGATAAATCCGCATCTGCCAAAACTAAATACCAGGCAGAGCCGCTCACGGCATTCGTGAGCGGTACCTCGCGAAGGAATGTTTTGGGAGCAATCGCCTTGAAAAGAACGATTGCAACTTCCCGTAGCGACGACAACCGAGACGAATCAAAGAACAACAAACAGCGACCACGCGAGGTGCACAGATCAGGACCGGAAAACAAGGCGACTACGCAAAGCGCAATCGGTGCGCAAAAACCCGCAGAAAACCGTTTCCGCTTGACAGACTCTTTCAGGAACGGTCGGATCGGCCGCGTTACCTTTGCGCCCGAAGTTGCTTCGGCGTTGCGGACCGAACGCGCGAAAGTGACTCTGACTAATCCCAGGAATCAAGCCAGTTGGCTGACGACTCAAGAATCCGTAACGTCTCAATGAACCTCGCGTAAGATCCATTTCGAACCCCTCCATTTTCGGCAACGCAAGGAGGTTATTTATGCGGCTTGCATCACTAGCGTTTCTGTTCTGTATTCTTTTGCATCCTGGGATTGGAGTCGCCTACGTAGGGTCGTCCTCCGCTGGTTCCAAGGACGACCAGCAGCCAGACGACTTCGACAAGCTCGCCGAAATCTTTGCGCCCGCCGGCACACCGAGCATTCACGCTCGAATATCATCGACCAACTCCAGCAAGTGGAGAAGGATCTGCAAGACAAACCGTTGAGCGCGGAAGCCGTTGCAGCCATCGAGGACATTCTGGTGAAGCTCCTTGATGACCAAGATGAAACATCGATGTCACGCGGAGGATTCGGTGTCAAGGCGCTGCACAATCCATCTCTCTGTGACCTTGCCGCGGAAGCACTTGCTGGTCGCTGGAAGCAGCCCAAGCTCTTCGACATTCATGGGCCTTTCCAAGTACGTGAACGCGAGCGAACCGCCGTCAAGAACGAATGGCTCAAAAAGCGCGGCATGGAAGCCATCGCTGTTCCGCCGCCTCGCCGTATTGCGCCGGCACCTAAAGAGCAGGTCGAACCCTTGCTCAAAGCCGTCCTCGACTCAAAAGCGGACGCCGAGCGTAAGCGGGCAATGGAAGCCCTGGAAAGGCTCGGGCTTTCGGCGCTGCCTGCGGTGCAAATGCAGCTAGGTTCCCTCAAATCGGACCACACTGCATATTCCGACTTTCAACGTCTGGCCGCCCGGCTTGGCTTGATCGTTACCGAAACGCGTTTCAGCAGCGATTCTGTGGAGCCACAAGATGCATTGCGCCGCAAAGTGGAAGGGCTCAAGGGAAATCCCATCACAGAGGCAAGTTTCTTGGAATTGCTCAAAGGAACCGCGGCGTCGTTGCCAAAAGGTGTGCGCGGTGTCAAGCTCGTGATGGAACGCATTCCCGACGGTAGCGGGGTATGTCTCGTCGTAACCCTGATTGCCGATCGTCCGCCGCGTCCGGATTTGTCACCGCAGGTGAGCCATGGTAGTCGCGTCGTCGTAGGTAAGCAGACCTTCGGCAGCGGCGTCAGTGTAATGGCTGGATTTGGAGGGACCAAAGTCGGTCTGGCCGACATCGACTGGAGCGGACTAACGAAGAACCTGCGGACCGCACTTGCAGCTCCGTCGGACGAATACTGGTTTGTTCAAGCTCAGTGTTCCGAGGCGCGCTGAAAGCTGAAATGGTCCGCCGGTTTCTTACAAGGAGCAATCCTGCCCATGCACCGTTTGTTTGACCATAGGGCAAACGTTATCGTTCCAGCCGCCCAGCGGCCCTCAAGGTCAAATAGATCGCAAAGTTGGACCGATTGAATTGAACGGTGTCAAGCTGGAGTACCGCAAATGGCGCAATTTGTGGCATCGGTCGCTGCGAATGGCACGATTGCGTGGGAAAGGCTCACGGCGGATTCAGCCCGCGCTGGTCTGTCATTCCGCCTTTACACGGCTTGCACCTAGAAGCCGGTACACCGTCTGCCTTGTCAAACCCACCATCCTGCCCGCAACGCGGCCGCAAGCCTGACTAGGGAACGGGACCAGTGAACGGGCGATTGAGGGCTTCAAACCGCCAAGTTCAAGACGCGGGTAACCTGTACGGCGCTCCAAGGCCGGCCTCGGCGGGTGGTGTGTTCCATGCCCTGAGTTCCACCGCCGGAACTTGGAACGGCCACAGATGAGCTTGGCACCCCACGCCCCGCTTCGCTTCTCGTTAGCCATCTCTGACGATTAACGGGTGTGCCACTCGCCGGCGCAGATTTGATGCGGCGCAGGTGAGCGGGCAAAGTAGAATGGCTCATTGACGGCGAAAACGCGAGGAAGCCAAGAGGGAAATGATCGAAATGAAAACTAAGGTCGTTCTTGTTCTGTTGGCGCTTGGGCTCGAAGTGAGCGGTGCCGGTTTGGCTGCTCCTAATTTGGGTGTGGGGTTCGCGTCCCGCGAGACGCAAATTGCACAATCGGCCGGCGTCACCGGCAAAACTGGCGGCCAAGGAAAAAAGGCAGCGACTGGCGCTACCGACTCTTTCGGCGACCCTCTGCCCGCCGGAAGCGCCCTGCGCTTCGGCACTATCCGCTACAGGCACGGCACACGCATCGAGTCGCTGGCCGTCTCGGCTGACGGCAAGGTTGCCGCGGCCTGGGGCGACCACTTGTTCGCCGATGCCGATATCCGCATCTTCGACCTTACCAACGGCCGCGTCCGTACGACTTTCCCCCGCACGGCCTATGGCCCCTACGCTGTGGCCCTGTCTCCCGACGGCCGGACATTGGCCACCAAGGTGGGCCAAGCCATTCACCTCCACGACGCGGCCACGGGCAAAGAACTAAGGAAGATCGAGCCTGGAAAAGCCCTAATCAACAAGTGCCTCTTTTCTCCCGATAGCAAGGCTTTGGCCCTCGCCAGCGGTAGCAATGGCAAGGCCATCTACTTGCTAGACGTAGACAAAGGCACTGTCGTCCGTACCTTCGCACACGATGGTGTTGTTTATGCCTACGCGTTTTCTCCTGACGGCAAACTGTTGGCAGCCGAGGGCCACGAAAAAAACAACAGTTATGTCCGTATCTTGGAAGTTGCCACTGGAAAGTTACTGCGCCGCATCGCCACCGGTCCGGACGACCTCCACACCTTGGCATTTTCGCCGGACGGCAAGACTCTGGCCACTGGCGGAAGATCCGCGCGTGATGCACGTTTGCGGCTCTGGGATGTCGGAAGCGGGAAAGTGCAGCATGTCTTTGCCCAGTACGGCTATCCCGTTCGCAGTGTCGCCTTTACCCCCGACGGCAAAACCGTTGCCGCCGCCGGTGATGCCATTCGCTTCTACGACTCGGCCAGCGGCAAGGAGTTGCGGCAGATCGGCCGGCACGCTCTGGGCCTCAGTTTCTCGTCCGACGGGAAAACGCTGACCGGCGCCGTTTCCGGCGTCATCTACCGCTGGGACATGGCCACAGGCAAGTCCCTTAACCTAGAGATGGCCGGGGACAGTGGCGTGGACCAGGTGCTCGCTAGCGGTGACGGCCGCCACGTCGTGACCAGCAGTGAGGATGGTGACGCTCACCTATGGGACGCCAAAACCGCCAAGCACATACGCTTCTTCGAGGCCACGTGGGCGGCGGGCATTGCTCTCAGTCCCGACGGCAAGTTCGTGGCCTGGCCTGTCGAAGACAAAAGCATCAAGTTCGAGGATCCCGTAAGGCGCGGTTCGACTGCCACGGGCAGACGTTTGCGCCTGTATGACGTCGCCTCTGATCAATTCATCGACCGCTTCCCCAGTTTCAAGGGCGACGCCAACGACCTGGCGTTCACTCCGGACGGCAAAACTCTGATCGCGGTCGATCACGGCGATAACCAGGTGCGGCTTTGGGATGTGGTATCCGGTAAGGAAGTGCGAGCCTTCAACGCAGGGCCCGCCGACGAAAAAATGAAGCTCCGTTTCATGCGCCGGGCCGTTTTGTCACCCGATGGTCGCACCTTGGCAGTGATTTCTAAATTGAACGCCGGCAGCCTCTACGTCGTGCGATTGTGGGACGTGGCGACCGGCAAGGAACGCCACGAGTTGCCCGGCTACAAGTACAGCGTCGATAGCGTGGCGTTCTCGCCCGATAGCAGGCTTATCGCCACCGCCGGCCGGCTAGTAGGGCCTGGAGGATTTCGGCCGCAAGATTCAAATCGCCTTTATGTATATGAGGTGGCCTCGGGGCGGCAGCTGACGGTATTGCGTGACGGGTTGCCGATCGGGGAGGCAACCTGTACAGCATTCTCGCAAGATGGCCGGACGATGGCCACGTCTGGACCCGACGGCACGATCAAACTTTGGGAAGTGGCGACCTGGAAAGTCCGGGCGGAATTCCGGGGCCACCGCAACGGGGTTACAGCACTGACATTCGCGCCACACGGCCAGTTGCTCTCCGGCGGCTTGGACACGACCGTGTTAGCCTGGGACCTATGGGCGCTTCGTGAGCCTCTTCCGGTAAATGGGAAAGCCAATGGGGATTGAGACATTGCTCCATAGACTGCACGTAAACCAAGCGCTTCCCCAAACCCAGTGCAGGCCGTTTGCGATGGCCCAATGATCTCGAACCCCTTGTGCCAGCTTTTTGACCTTGGCGCGCCACGCTGCTGAGAAAGTAACGCGCCTCCGATTTGTCGCCGGCGTGCCACCCTGTCTTTATGGGTTTTTGCTTCCTTCACCTGGCTTTCCAGTTTTCGCATCCAAGAATCGCAGGTATGAATTGCTTTGTGCAACAGCGAGTGTGTTGCCGTCGGGAGAAAAAACGATCTGGGAAAAGAGTCCCAATGTCAGTTTGCGCATGTCTCCCGAGGCGACATCCCACAATTCAGCGCGCCTTTCGTCATCGCCAAAAGCCTTAGGGTCCAGATCCGGCACGCCCACAAGGTATTTGCCATCGCGATTGAGGCTAAAACGCAGGTAGTCCGTGAATCCTTCACTTTTTTCACGGCGCTGAGTGGTTTTTAAGGTCCAGCTTTCCGTGTCAATTATGTCGATATGACCTTCCACGTAGCAAACCGCGAGCGTCTTGCCGTCGCCGGAAAATGCCATTTGAGTTGTCGCTCCTGACAGCGGACACACTGATTTTCCCAGCCCATTCATTTCATCAAGGAGGAACAAGCTTTTGCCTGCCAAAGCAATGAAGGGCGCGGTAGGCATGGCGGCCATGCGATGGTCAGAATTCACTTGTATGCGCTCTAACATCTGAGCTTGTCCGTCTTCAATGTTAAGCCGATAAACGTTCTTGTCGGCTGCAGCAAACGCAGCTTTGCTGTCAGGAGAGAAACCAAGCAACCGATCTCCAAACACCGTATTTGGCGGAGCCTTAAATGTCTGTGTGAGTTTTCCGCTAGAAACCTCCCAAACTTTGACCTTGCTGTGGTGGAAAAAAAAGCATGCCAGGAATTGACCGTCGGGAGAGAAAAAAATTTGCTCCACTGAGTCGTTCCCTTCATGAAGCTTTAGAAGCTCCTTGCCAGACGCCAAATCCCAGATCTGAAGTGCATAGTGAGCCCGCCCACTAAAGAATTGTATGGTAGCCAGTAATTTGCCATCCGGGGCAAAAACAAGCTCTTGCACGTAGGCGAGCTTGGCCAACTCGGTCGGAGATGGAACCCGCGGCACTTCCTTGAGTTGCTTGGCGGTCGGCTTTGCCTTGGACTGTGGTTTGGTATCAAGCGGCTTGTTGGTTTGATCAGTTTCGGGGTTTTTTGGTTTTGTCTGAAGCTTGACAGGGGGTGCTGACGCCTGGTCCGGTTCGGTTTTCCGATTCAAATAGAATACAGCCCCTGCGGCAAGCAACACGACTACCAGTACACCTACTCCACCAAGCACAAGCACCTTCATATTGCCGCGGTCCGAAGAATCCTCACTCTTCTTTTTTGTCTGTTTCCGCGGCCTCTCTGCTTTTTCACCTTCTGCGGCAGCACCGCGTAGCCTCGGCGGCTCACGACGGACGGAGGAATCCGGTGCTGGAGATGCGGCAGGTTTGGCGGCTGTCACGAGCAGCACCTCACCGCAAGCCGGGCATTTTACGCGCTTTCCTTGCAAACCGTCATTGACGTTTAGAGTTTTGTCGCAGGAACACGTTACTCGCATTTTGCCACCCAAAACGTTGAGGCGAAAAAGGCCAGTTTAGTTTAAGAACCTGAAAATAAACATAAGTCCCTCTTCTTCAACCGGCAACGCGCCACCTCACCAAGCTGGGAAGTGGGCACGAGAACTGCGTGCGTTTATTGTCAGGCCCAGAAAGGGAACAAGGCTGGCCAGCGATTGTCAAGACGGCGGCGAATTAGCGCCCCTCTTGGTAGCAAGTGGGTCCCTTGTGGCAGAAAAGCCAACCATTCAACTCATTCCTTGCAATCCTCAGTTTCCCACTCCACTCCTTCTTAGGGCTGCCTGGGCTTGACGCGTTTCATACGCGGACCCCAATCCGCCAGCAAGCAAGCGCAGCAATTCGACCGCCTGCTCAGTCCCCAGCAATTCCAGAACTTCAACCGCCCGCAATGCGCGCAGTTTCCCGCTGTTGGCTATCGGCTCGCTCAATTGTGCAAGGAGTTTCTCGATTCTCATCCGCTGCTCAAGCGATGGCTTTCCGGCCAAACGCGCTCGCAATGCCGGCTCTGCAAGCTCACCCAGATCTTCCAGGTCCTTCGTGGCTTTCGCTCGCACCTTGAATTGCAGGCTGTCCAGATCGGCCACCCATTCGGCAATGTCCGCTTTGGGCATCGTCACCGGTTTCACCTTTTCAACAAAGAGCCGAACGGTTTGTTTCGGATTGGCCGCCAAACGCCGCATGGCTTCAGCCCCTAGCGCGGCATCGGACGAACCCAACTCTTGCCACAGGGTTGCAAGCTCCCCTGCCGTCAGTTCCCTTATTGCTTTCTTGGATGTCACTTCCGCCATATTCCAAACAAGCAGCGTGCCATCATAAGCGGCGGAAACGAGCGTGCCTCCATCTGGTGAAAAGCAGAGCGTCGTCACGATTCCTCGATGGCCGTACATTGTCGCCTGGTGAGTGCCCGTCGCGGTGTCCCAAATGCGAATGCCGTCAGTGCTGCACGCTGCCAGGAACTTGCCATCCGGCGAAATGCAGAAATCACGAATGCGCGGGAAATTGGCGACGATCCGCATTTCGACGCCGGTTGCCACATCAATCAGATGCAAAGCCGAGTCCCTG
>DASRAT010000950.1:0-4145 GCA_035638015.1 Gemmataceae bacterium
TATTGAAAAGGAACACCACCGCCACCTTGAGGCGGCGGAAAAACCAGAGCCTGCGTTGGCCTAATCCCCCGGTCCACTTGCGACGCTTGTCCTGGCTCATTATTGATGCTCAAAAGATCGGGTTTTCCTTCCCCGGAAGGAACTCGTTGACTACCCTCACCGATGTGCCACTTGGGCCAAAAAAAAGCAATAACGCTGGTCATTCTGCACCATCTCGACGCCCACTGGAAATCGGCAGAGATTATGCTGATCGCCAGGGACTTTCAATATTGTCATCTTTGTGTTTTGTTTTGGAGTGCCGTTTAGCATTGCTATTTCTCCAAGGAGTCAACTTCCGTCGGTCCTCGGTCGACAGGACCTGCCTATTTGTCCATTCAAGCCAAAGTCGTGCCAGTTGATGCGCGATCAGCTCTTGCCAGTCTTGCCACCAATTGTTCATCGAAATTCCTCCCATAAATCAAAAGTACAGAGGCCTTAACTTACTACTAACAGCTGACGAGGAGTCCAAAAAAGTAAAGCCCGGCAACAGTGCCGGGCTTCGCGTTAACAATTACTTCTTGTGGCTAATACATCTAATTAGCCCCAGTTTTCTTCCTCTCCTTGATTTTCGGTGTGGCGTTTCCAAGCGATAAAAACGCGATTCAAATCTAGGCTCGTGCGTTGGACAATTTCCTTCCATTTTACGCCCTGCGCACGCCACGCTGCAATCTTGGGTGCCCAATAGTCCATGGAAGTTGGCTGGCCTAAGTCCAGGGTGAATTCCATCGACTGTCCTAGCGTATTACCATCATCAGGGATGGGGTACTGCTTAAGACTTTGTGGGATGCGTCCGCCAAGCACTGCTTGCAGCGTCTCCCAGCCGTTAATGCGAAATCGCAACTGAATGTAACCTCGTCGTTTGCCCGCCGCAACAATGGCGTGTGCTGCAACCGTTCCGACCGCTTGACGGAGCACTCTAGCAGCGAGAATAGTGTCTTCCCCAAGGCCCATGGTCCACTCACGCAGTTCGTCAGCCAGCAGATGGTCTTCTGGGAGGTCGACTTGATGAAGTTGTTGGTATGAATCCACCCGACGTTGTAACTGCTCGGCCTCCATTTCTAGTTCTTTGAGATGCTGTTGGACTGCTGCGCTCGTAAGTCGACCGTCCGCCAGCGCATCAATTAGGTTTTTTTCTTTGCGTTTGACCTCCATCAGTTGCTTGAAATCTTGGTCTTGCTGATAGGGCGCCTCTGCGGCAGCGTCTGATACCAATTGCCGGACCCGCTCATAGAGGTCACCCAACCAGTCGGGCCAAGTAGAAAGCATGTCGGTTAAGAATTGCGTCAACGCTTGCTCAGCGCGGGACGCTGGCACCTGGGCTGCCATCGTGCACAAGTCATTGCGGTGGGCAGGGCAGGCGTAATGGCGGCTCCTGCCGCTGCCGGTCAACCACAGTTTCGTGCCACACTTTCCGCAGACTAACAGTCCGCTTAGCAAGCTCCGCGGATAAACTTCGTGGGGGTTTGGTTTCGGTCCGCGTGGCCTTTGGCCCTCCTTGAACCCAAACGCCGCATGGAGCTCGGCGAGACGGCATTGGACTTTTTCCCAGATGGGCTGCTCGATTATCCGCAAATCTGGCCGCTCGCGGACGACATGCTCATGTGCTGGGAGGGCAATCTGTTTCTTGCGGCCTTGTGAATCCCGTAGTGTTGTGGTCGCCCCCCATCTCCACTGACCAACATATTTGCCATTGCTCAGCATCCGCCGCACCTGCTGGGCATGCCAACCGCAGGTGCTGGCTCGGCGACCCTTGTGTACGCCCTGCCGGGTCAACGTCTTCGCAATCCAACTAATTGATCGGCCTTCATCAAACCAGCTAAAAACTTGCCGGACCCAATTCGCTTCTTCCTCGCAGATCCGCAGCCCCTTCTTTGGCTTTGGCCCTCGCAGGTCGCGATTGTCGGCCCAGTCGGCATTGAGATAGTACGATTCGTAACCAAACGGGAAATCCCCAGCGCTACCATCCTCGCGGACTCGCCCTTCTTGGCCGCGCCGCACGCGGTGGGCTATTTCCCGGATAGTGTGAGAGTTGTGAAGTTCCATTACCTTAACACGCAGCTCCCAACCTCGCTGTGAGGTGTCGATTCCCTCGCCTGTCGAAATGAAGCGGCCGCCAGAAAAAACCAGATCCTGGATGAACTGGGAAGTGTTGTCCATGCGACTAAGTCGAGATTGATCATCCACGGCCAAAGTCCGGACTTGCCCAATGCGAATCATTTCGGACAACCGCTCAAAGCCACCAGACCGATCAGCTTTGGTACCCGATTGCGCTTCGTCTTTAAGGACGAGGGCACTGGTTGGATCGACACCGAATCGGACCAAATCCCGGCGAACGTTCCGTTCTTGATCGGCACAGCTGTCGGCTCGCTGCATATCTGATGAATATCTTGTATAGATTACGTCGTAGCTCACAAATCACCTCCCGGGGCGGAAAAAAGTATCCGCCAACGAGAGGGCAGTCGATTATCGACGTTGAGAGGCCGCTTAGTCGCACGGACGGGCCCTTCGGTAAAGGCCCGGCTCAACTAGCCTGATCACCGCATCCCCTGAAAATTCAAAGGCTTGGGGAAAAACACTCAACGCCAACGTCAACTCATTGATTTCGTACACAAAGGGGCAACGCGGTTCGCCCCGACATTGTAAGACCTGTCGGGACAATAAGTTCCGACAGGTCTTTTTTTGAGAACGGCGAACACTGCCCGGCGTAGGGCAGTAAAAGGGCAGTAAAAAACCCCCAGGGCAGCGACAACTGCCAAGGGGGCCAACCGAGCCTTGCGGATCGGCAGAGATCTGAAGGGCTCAGACATGCTTCCCAAGCCGTGGTATCGAAAATCCAAAAAAGCCTGGTATCTCCAGGTAGGCCGCAACGAGCAGAAGTGTCTCGGCAAGACCAAAGCCGAGGCCGACACTGCTTATCGCACCTGGCTCATCGAAGAAGGCGGCTCCATGCCGCAGGGTCAACAGGCGCGGCTGACGATTGCCGAGATCGGCCAAGATTTCCTTGATCACTCCAAGCGGCATAACGACCCCAAAACGTATCAGTTCTACTGCTACTTCCTCGTCCCGTTCATCGAACGGTTCGGGGCAGTAATCGCCAAGGATTTGCTGCCCAGGTCATTCACCAAGTGGCTCGATGAGCATGAAGGCTGGAAGGGCACCCGCCGCAATGCCATCGGCTCGGTCAAGCGCCTTTTCAACTGGGCAGTCGATGAAAAACTGCTCCTTGCTAACCCTCTAAAGCACGTCAAGAAACCGCCAAAGCGTCGTCGCAATCGCGTGCTCGCTCCCGAGGAGCGGGCGTTTGTGTTCAAGATGGTTCGCGACCAACAATTCCGGGAGTTCGTTTTCGCCATGCTCGACACTGGCTGCCGTCCATCTGAGGTGATTGCTGTGACAGCCAAACACGTTTCTCGTGATGGCGCCACATGGATATTTGAGGAACATAAGACTGATGCCGAAGGCACAGCACGCATCGTGTATTTGTCGCCAGCCATGCAGGTTCTGACGAAGCAACTAATCGCGCTCTATCCGACCGGTCCCCTGTTCCGCTCTGCCCGCAGATTTGGCGGAGTTCGTCGGCCGTGGACAACCAATGGCATCCGCTGTCGGTTCAAACGGCTGCGGCAAAAGGTCCAACTCTTGCGGGCCGCCGCAACGCCGGCTGAACGGCTAAAGATTCCCGACCTCTCCGGCCTGACTGCTTACGTTTTGCGCCACACGTTTTGCACGCTGGCGCTGGCCAAGGGCTTGCCCGTGCCGGTCGTCTCGGCACTGCTCGGCCACAAGTCAATCAAGATGGTGGACGAACATTACAACCACATGGACCAGGCGACCGCAGTGCTGAGGCGGGCTGCCGCAACAGCGTCTAGCGCTGGTGCGTGAACGCAAACGGTCTCGGCAGAGAGCCGGCTTCCACTTTGCAGGCCGCGAGATATTGCTCAATGTCCTCCTCGGCAAACAGCAACCGGCCTCTGCCAGCACCGACGCGACGATGCGGAATCTTTCGCTGGCTGGCCAGGTCATACACCGTGCTGATCGAAACGCCCAAACGAAATGCGACCGCCTTTACATTGAGCAACATGGCTGAAATCTCCCTGGCCAAATCT
>DASRAT010000951.1:0-3314 GCA_035638015.1 Gemmataceae bacterium
AAAGCGATTTGCTCCAGCTGTTTGAATTCGATGTAGACTGTGGCTTCCAGGTCAAAGGTCTCCTCGGCCTGCGAATCGACTGTGGGCGCCACGGTCAGCGTGTTTTCCTTGGCGTTCACTTTCTTGACCACGCCCATCGGAGTCCAGGGCACATCCTTGCTGGCCGCCGGCGAACCGGAATCGCGCGTGGCCCAAACTTCCTTCACGCCCTTTTTGCCGACGACCTTGTCGTCCACCACCAGCTTGAGCCAGACCTTCATGCCGGGTTCCAGACTGCCGACGGAAACCTGGTTGTTGTCAACGAAAATCGGGGCCACGCGATCATCGGCCTGGAGCAACAGCGCGGCTCCGTAGGAGGCTTGCGAAAGGGGATTGGCATACAAGCCAACCAGTCGCGCCGCCTGGGCGGCTTCCTGGCTGACGTCGCCCGTGCCCGGATTGCCCAGCGGCATCGCTTTGTTAGGCAAACCCAGCAAAAAGAGCATCATCGGCACCAGTAGCACAACATAGCGCCAGGGCGCCCAGCCGTGGTCATGGCCGTCGTCGGAGTCGTGCGCATGGCCGTGATCGTGGGCAACCATCGGCAGGGCAGGGGAGTGGTAGGTGGCCACAGCGGGTTGAATGTGTTCGTGGTGATGGTCGTGGCCGCACGCCTCGCCATGATGATGGTGGTGATCGTGGGCCTCGACATGCTCATGGTGATGGTCATGATCGCAATGAGCGTGGTCGTGATGATCGTGGGCGTGATCGTGGTGATGATGCTCATGCGCGTGGTCATGAACATGAGCGGCGGATTTTTTGCCGGCGGCTCGCCACAAGACAGCGGCACGGACCAGCGTGACGATCAAGAGCGTGACGCCGGCTGCCAGGATCAACGGATGAAAATCGTCCTGGAGCAGCAGCTTTAGCATGTCGGTGTTGAAGAAATAGAGCGTCAGGCAAATGCCGGCGAAGGCGCCGGTGATGCCGACCATGCAGAGCTGGTCGAGGTAATAGGTGTCGGTATCGTGGCTGTGATCGTGCATGAATTCATTCTCCCAGGACAAGCGCGAAACCGCAAGCTCTTAGCGGTAAGCCTCCTGCAATTGTTGCAACCATGCTTCGCCGACGTATTGCACCAAGAGGGCGTAGGCAAAAGTCTGGATTAGCAAGCAGACAATGATGGTCCAGATCAACCGTTGACGATAAACGCGCGTGTACATCATGAACAGCTTGAAATCGAGCATCGGCCCCAGCACCAGGAAGGCCAGCTTGGCGGACCGCGGCCACAATTCTATGGGCTGGAAATTGGCGGCCACAAAAGCATCAGCCTCGCTGCACAGGCAAAAGGCAACCGCGCAGGCCATCATGATGAGAATGGCAACGATTGGGTTGCCTTTGATGCGTTCTTCAAGGCCGAGTTGCGGGATAATCAAGCGGCCCATCGCGGCCAGGAAAGCGCCCAAAACCAAAAAGGCCATGATGTCGATGAAATCGTGCATGGCGGTTTCCGTGACGTTGGCAATGCTCTCGGCCCAGGTGTGCTTGACGGGATTGCCCTCGTCATCCCGCTTGGCTTGGCCGCCGGCGGTGTCTTTTACGACCATCGGTGAAAGCAGCGCGTTGCCGTATTTGCGGTATTGCCATTCGACTATCAGGCTGGTGGTGACGGCGATGATGTAGCCGAAGCCGCAGCGCATGCTGGTGAACAGGACGCTGAGGGGGATTTCATAGTCGTTGCCCAGCGGAATGGCCGGTTGGCCGGAGAACGCCGCCATGGTGCTGGCCATGACGACCAAATTAATAATCGGCCCGGCCAGCACATAACAGCAACAAACGCTGAGCGGAATCCCTTTGCGCAGCAATCGCCGCATGACGGGGATGATGCCGCATTCACACATGGGAAAAACCAGGCCGAGCAAGCCGCCGAACATGATGGCCAGGACGACAAAGGCCTTGCGTTTGGGAATGATGCGAGCGAGCAATTGCTGCGGGACGAATTCTTCAAGCAGGCCAGCCAGGACAACACCAAGCACAACGAAGGGCAGGGCCTCGTAAATGACGCTGGTGAAGATGACGACGAGTTGGGAGTAAACCACTTCGCTGTTCACGGATTGGTCACCTGAGGCTGGAGAGCCGACAGACACGGGTCATACCCGGCGCACTGAGGTTGTCATTGTCGGCAAGGCGAGGCCAATGTGCAAGGTGTTGCCTTTAATGCCTACGGTTTCTGTGGCTATTGAGGTTCACGCGGTGACGGGCCGATTGCGCAGCCAGGGGCCAACCAGCATCGAGGCGAAGAATACCAAAACATTCAAAACCACAATGGTGCCGCTTTCACCGGGGTGGACCGGCACGCCGCCGCCCCCCGTGGGGATCGCCACCTCCCAGCTGACCCATTGGCCCACCAGGCTCATGGTCAAGCAAATGATGATCGACCAGCGAAACAATTGCCGCATATTGCGGCAGAGATTGGCGGCCGTCGCCGCCGGGACCACCAGGAGGGCGTTGATGAGCAACGCCCCGACCGACGACAGGCAAATGTTGACGATCATCGCGAGTAGGACGATGAACAAGTAATTGTAAAGTCGCAAGGGAATCCGCCGGGAGCGGGCCAGGGAGGTGTTGAAGTTGGCGAACACCAGGCCGTTGTAGATCCATGCCAACAGGCCAAGAGTCGCCACCACCAGGGCGAACAAGGCCAAGAGTTCGCCCGAGGTCACCAAAACCAGATTGCCAAAAAGGAAGTCATCGGTGGGGAAGCGAATGACGGCGTTGCCGACCTTGAGCAGAATAGCGCCCAATCCGATAGCGCCGGCGAAGAAGACGCCGATGACGGTGTCGCTGGATTGTGAGGTTTTTTCGCCAACAAAAATGATACCCAGGCCGGTCAAGATGCCGAAGACGATCATGATGGGCACGACCCATTCGAAAACGTTGTCGCGGGCCACGCGGAAGAGCAGGGCGAAGAGGATGCCGAGAGCGACGCCGGCAAAGGCACAGTGGGCCAGGGCGTCGCTGAAGAATGCCAGGCGGTTGCCGACGACAAGGGAGCCGACGGCGCCACAAATGACACTGATGAAGATCAACGCCAGCATGGCGCGGACGTTGAAATTGAGCGCCAGCATGGAGTGGGCAGGGAATAGCTGGCAAACGGAAGCGATGAATTGGTCTAGCCAGGATTCCATAAGGAGCTGTCTTTGTGCTTGAGCCAAAGTCGGGTGGCACTGCTTGACGGACGCCAAGCTGCGCTGGACGTGCGTCCGTCAAGCAGTGGCAAGGCGGCTGTCCAACGAAATCATGTTATCCGCCGCGGGTGCGTTGGGCGATGGCGG
>DASRAT010000952.1:0-4702 GCA_035638015.1 Gemmataceae bacterium
CAACGCTAGCACCCGCGCCTTGGCCGCCGTCTCGGCCAATGCCGTCAGATGGCCCATTTTGCGTCCCGGCCGTGGTTCACGCTTGCCGTAAAGATGCAGTTTTACTTCGGGAATGGCCAGCGCCGCAGCCCATTTGGGCTCGCCCTTTTGCCACAAATCGCCCAATAGATTTACCATCGCGGCCGGTCGCAGCAAATCAGCGCTACCCAGCGGCAAGCCGCAAACTGCTCGCAGTTGTTGGTCAAATTGGCTGGTCACGCAGGCGTCAAAACTGAAATGGCCCGAGTTGTGTGGCCGCGGCGCCAGTTCATTGACCAGCACATCGCCGTTGGGAAGCTCAAACATTTCTACGGTCAATAGGCCGACGACATTCAGCTTTTCGGCGATCGCTGACGCCAACTCGACTGCTCGACGCGCGGTGGCCGGCGAAAAACTGCCGGGAACCACGGTAATATCCAGGATATGATTGGCGTGCAAATTCTCGGCAGTGGGAAAGCAAACGATCTGGCCCGAAGCAGTGCGGGCCGCGATGACCGACAACTCGCGGACAAACGGGACAAACGCTTCCAACACACCGACAGGGCGGCCCATCGCCGACCATGCCGCCGCCACCGAGTTTTGATGCTCAAGCCGAACCTGGCCTTTGCCGTCGTAGCCGAAATCCGCTGTCTTGAGAATCGTGGGGGTGCCAACCTCCGCCAGGGCCGTAGTCAATTCTTCCACCGAGCGGATCGGTCGGTAAGGTGTGACGGGAAAGCCGTGCTTGCTCAGAAAGTCCTTTTCCCGCAGGCGATGGCGGCAGATGTGCAGCACGTCCGGCGATGGATGAACGGGGCATGTTTCGGCAACGACTCGCAATGTCTCTGCCGGGATGTTCTCGAACTCGAAGGTGACGACATCAACGCCGGCGGCGAAACGGCGGGCGGCATCGAGATCGTCGTAGGCGGCGATGATTTCCGAGTCGGCGACTTGACCCGCAGGGCAATCGGCGGTGGGATCAAAAGCGTGGACACGGTAACCCATGCGGCGCGCGGCGATGGCGAACATGCGCCCCAGCTGGCCGCCGCCGAGGATGCCGACGGTTTGCCCTGGCAGGATCACAATGTCGTCTCCAAGACGGCCTGGGTTTGTTCGTCGCGGAATTGGCGGAGACGCTGACGCAACGCATCGTCGGAATTAGCGAGTATGGCGGCAGCCAGCAGAGCGGCGTTTTTCGCGCCCGCTTCTCCGATGGCTAACGTGCCCACAGGAATGCCGGCCGGCATTTGCACAATGGAAAGCAATGAATCGACGCCGTTCAACACGCTCGACTTCACTGGCACGCCAAGCACGGGCAAGATTGTTTTGGAGGCCGCCATGCCGGGGAGGTGGGCCGCGCCGCCGGCGCCGGCGATCAGCACTTTCAAACCACGGGTTTCAGCGCTGGCAGCATATTCAAAAAGCAAATCCGGCGTGCGATGAGCGGACACAACGCGGGCTTCGAAGGGAATTGCAAGTTTGGTCAGCATGTCGGCCGCATGGCGCAGCGTCTCCCAGTCGGATTTGCTGCCCATGATGAGGCCGACGAGCGGCCCGGAAGTAGGAGTCATGAGTCGTGCCCAAGCCGCTTGCGGCTTAGCAAGTGCGACAAAACGCGCTGCTGTTGCTACTGAGTTTATTTGCAGGCGCGACTCAAGTACAGCGGGAAATGGCTCAGGTCAGCTTGGCCAGGTCGCCATAGCTCAGCCGCTTGTCGAACTGGACGCCTATGCAATGGGTGCCTTCGGCTGTTGCAACGCACCACATCACGCGGCCGCTAAAGGTCAACGGCCGGCGGTGGTTGGGGCTTTCGAGAGTGACGACGACCTCCTGACTGTTAGCCAGTGGATCGCGGACCACCAAGCAAATGCCGCTTTCGGCGACATCGAGGATTTTGAGGGCGAGATTGGCGCCCATCTGCATTGAGCCCTTGTGGCACGTAGCCTTGGTCCAGCCCTTGGGCGAACGACGCGGCTGTTTGCGCCGATTGGAAGCCGGTGCGGTTGTTTGTGGCATGGGGAAACCTCCACGCAAGCATAGCCCGCGTGGAGTCGATTGCCAAATCGGCGTGGCCGTCACTTCACGCCAGGGCGCAGGATTTGCTGGACAATGTACGGCTCATTTTCGTAGCTGCCGTCACGTTCGCGCACATCCCATTTGGTGAGTAGTATTTCGTGCTCTTGCCGGCCCTGGTGTGCCAACTCCCGGCGGGCCATGTCGGATTCAAGGTCCGCCGGCAGATAGATCACAGCGAATGGCGGCACTTCCGACAGGCGAAGAGCCTTGGCCAGCCCCATCATTTCATGGGCATCTTTGTTCACCCATCGCACCTTGGTCGGATCGTCCGCCGCCTGGATCTTGTTGGGCTTAAGCGACTTGGAAAGGTCGTAGCTCAGGGCATACACTGGCTCTCCTGGCTTTGGCCGCAACGGGATGACTAACGTCACCTTGAGCGCTTGCAGTTTTTTGACGTGAATATCGCCGTCGGGTGAGGCAAAAATGACCCAGCGCAGTTCGCGCCGGCGTTGATCGTTGAGAACGGTCCCCTTGGGACTGCTGCCACCGCCAGGCCCTTTTGCTGTGCCGGAGCCCTTACCATCGCCTCCACCCTTACCGCCGCCGCTGCCCTTTTTATCACCGCCGCCCTTGCCAGCGGGATCACCCGCCTTGGGCAAAGGCACATCCTGCGGCGGACCCTTGAATTCCGCTAACGCAGCGAAGGGGTCTTTCGCGTTATCTTGAACGTTTGGCTCGTCGTCGATGGGGAACTTGATGTCGTTCTTTGCCAAATCCTTGAACTCAAACTTGGAGATCTTAATGTCGTCCTTGGATTGCGGATTCTTCTTGTTAAGGGTTACGCCCTCTTTTTGGTTTGGATCGCCTTTGTCCGGCGATCCGGGTCCAATGCCGGTGCCGAGACCGCCACCGCCGCCTTCGATTTCCACCACATCCATCAGCGGTGGTTTATTGTAATCGCCTTCGCCCATCACCACACCGAGGGCAGTTGCCACGGCAATAATGAAAACCCAGACCAGCAACGCCGTTGAAAATGAAATCGGGCATTCATGGCGTGGTGAATACTTTTCCCAAAAATCGGGCTGCGATGTTTTCTTAACCGGCTTGGTCGATGTGGGAGCCATGAGACGCCTCCGTTGGGATTTGCACGGAATCTCTATGATGAAGGATATGATGCAGAAGGTGCTCACACAAGCCCAAGCCGCTTGCGGTTTGGCAAGGAGCCGGCAATGTCTGAATGCTATCTCGCCACGCAAGTTCTGATGATGCCGGCTGACGTCAATCCGCAGGGAACGATCTTCGGCGGCGTGATCCTGAGTTACATCGACCAGGCCGGTGCCATCGGAGCACGCCGTGAGGTTGTGCGCGCCGGCGGCAAGCATCCATTTCTTGTAACGGCAGCGATCAACCGTGTCGAGTTCCGCCAACCCGTACTTGTAGGCGACGTGGTGCGATTCATGACTCGGCTGGTACGGATTGGCAGAACGAGCATCACCATTCAAGTACATGTTGAAGCGGAGCGTGACAGCGAGGTATTGCCCGTGACCGACGCGGAAATAGTTTACGTCGGCATCGATCCGGCAGCCGGCGGCAAGCCGGCGCCGCTTTTGCCCTAACCCGCTTGCGGCGAGCCACCCTATTTCGGTAAACTGCACTGCGACAAACGGATTCGTGCGCAGCGGAGGTGACCATCATGCCCTTTACTAAAATACACCTTTACTTCGACGACGTGGAAATCGGCCAGGAGTGGGAATCGCTTGCCCGCACGGTAACCGAAGCCGACATCGTTAACTTCGCCGGCCTAAGCGGTGACTTTAATCCGATTCACATCGATCACGAGTTCGCCAAGACAACGCTATTTCGCAAACCGATTGCGCATGGCTTACTCGTGTGGTCAATGGGAAGCGGACTGGGATTGTACGCACCGCCGATGCGGACGCTGGCATTCCTGAGCATCCGCGAATGGCACTTCGACGGGCCTGTGTTCGTCGGCGATACTGTGCGGGTCCGCAGCAAAGTGCTGGAGAAGGAAATGCGCGGCCGCGGCCGCCGCGGGGCGATCACCTGGGGGCGCGAGATTCGCAATCAGGAGGGCAAGGTGGTGCAGCACGGAGTAACAATTACGCTGGTGGAAGGACGCGCAGCGCCAGAGCGACTTGAGGCCGCAAACGATTCCAACGATACAATTCAACTTTAATTAATGAAACAGTTGTAACACGCCACGCTATTCTTCCACGGAGCCAATTTCATTTCATGACCATCCGCACACGCTTCGCCCCCAGTCCCACCGGCTACCTGCACATCGGCGGTGTTCGCACCGCGTTGTTCAACTGGCTGCTCACTCGCCGCCACGCCGGTCAATTCATCCTTCGCATCGATGACACCGACGCCGAACGCAATCGGCCCGAAGCATTGCAGCCGATCCTTGATGGCTTCCGCTGGCTCGGCATTGACTGGGACGAAGGCCCCGAAGTCGGTGGTCCTTGCGGTCCTTATTTCCAATCACAGCGCAATCAACTTTACATCGACGCCGCACTGAAATTGCTTGACACAGGCCACGCTTATCCCGATTACCTCGCAAAGGAGCAACTCGACGCCGAGCGCAAGGAAGCGGAAAAAGCGAAGAAGCAATATGTCCATCGCGGACCGCATCGCGACACACCGGCGG
>DASRAT010000953.1:0-6965 GCA_035638015.1 Gemmataceae bacterium
CGATCAACCGATGCATCCGTTCGTTCCAGCCACTGGCGTCCAGATGCTGAAAAACCCATACGAATACCCCGACCACGATCAAGGCCACCGCCAAGCCCGCAAGAAAGCCCCAACGCAGCGACGCATATCTCAAAGCCAAGACCGCCAAGACCGCCAACAACGGCAGCCAGGTCACCGACAGATACCATCGCAGTTGTCGCCATTGCTGCGTATTGGCCGCCCCCTCCTTGGGTTGAGGCACCAGTAGCCGTAACACGCTGTCCGCCAGGCCTGACAGCTTTCGCCGCCAACCCTCTGGCGCCGGTTCCGGTAATCCAGCGAGCCAGGGTTTGGGAGCGTCAAGCAAATAGCTGACCAGGCAAGTCTCAGCGAACAAAAGTGCGACGGCGAAACCAACCAGCGCTTGTTTGAGCATGGTGGTGTGCCAGAAGAGTTCCGGCACGCCGAAATCATCGCCGAGCCAGCCGCCGGCGATCAACAAGATCAACCCCAACGGACCGATGAGCAGCAAGCGCTGCCCAAGGCCGCGGAAGAACGGGCGGAAAGAGGCCAGGCTGAGCCAGCGCGGTGGGATGTGGTTGTTCAAGTTTTTCCTTTTTTTCGAATCTTGGGCTACTGCGGGTTGCGGCTATGTTACTTGAAGGTCACACAGGCTCCCAAAGGATTTAACTACCAGGGGCAAACAGGACAGTCCCTAACCGAATGATCGTCGCCCCTTCCTCGATCGCCACCTCAAAGTCATTGCTCATTCCCATCGACAATTGCACCATCGTGTGCGGCGGCGCCAGTTTCGTCCTCAGTTCATCGCGCAAGCTCCGCAATGCGGCAAACGTCGCCCGGCAATTTTCCGGCTCGGCGTTGTAAGCCGCCATCGTCATCAACCCCAAGACACGCAAGCATTGCAACGTCGCGATCCGCAGCGCCAGCGCCGGCACTTCCTTCAGCGCAAACCCCTGCTTGCTCGCCTCGCCGCTGGCATTGCATTCCAGCAGGACGTCGATAGTCCGCGATTGTCGAGCCGCTTCCTGTTCCAGCGATTCCAGCAATCGCCAGCTGTCGACGGAATGGATCATCGTCGCCAACGGCAGTGTCTTCTCCACCTTGTTACGCTGCAAATGTCCAATGAGATGCCAGCAAACGTCACCCGGCAACGCCGACGCCTTGCGCCATAGCTCCTGGGGCCGGTTTTCACCCAGATCGCGCACGCCCAGTTCCACGAGTTGGCGCGCTGTCTCCACATCCACGCTTTTCGTTACCGCAACCAACTTTACGTCGGCGCGCTCGCGCCCCGCCCGCCGGCAAGCGGCCGCGATCCGTTCTTCGACACGTTGCAGTCTTTCGGCGAGTTTTGTCATCGTATTGCCCTGTCGCTAACATATAGCATGACAACCCCGTTGTTGATTGGCGAGCCGGGAGCGTAAGCGACCGTAGGAGACTTTAATCATGGCCGACATTCGTGCATTCCGCGGCTTCCGTTACGATCTGGGCCGCGTGGGCAGCCTCAGCGACGTGATCGCCCCGCCTTACGACGTCATTAACGCGGACTTGCAGCAAGCCCTATACGACCGCAGCCCGTTCAACACCGTGCGGCTCATCCTGAACAAGGAGCTGCCGACGGACAACGACAACAACAACCGCTACACCCGCGCCGCTCAGCATCTGCGCGATTGGCAAAGTGATCGCATTCTGGTGCAAGACTCGGCCCGCTCGCTCTACGTCTATCATCAAGAGTTCGAAGTCGAAGGCCAACGCCACACCCGCAAAGGCTTCATGGCCCGCGTCCGCCTCGAGCGCTTCGGTGAAGGCCGAATCTATGCCCATGAGGAAACAATGGCCGGGCCGAAAGCCGATCGGCTCAAGCTGTTTCACGCCACGGGCATGAATCTCAGCCAAATATTTGGCCTTTTTCCCGACGACAAAGGCGAAGTGCAAACCCAGTTGGATCGCGCAGTCGGCAGAGCGTTGCCGCTGGAGGCGACCGACCACCTTGGCGTCGTCAGCCGTTTGTGGCCAGTCACCGATCAGCACGTTGTCAGCCAGGTCACCGGACTCATGGGGCCGAAACCGATTTTTATTGCTGACGGACACCACCGCTATGAAACGGCCTTGCGTTACCTCGAAGACAAACGCAAGGCGGGTGAAGTTGCCGACGCCGATTCACCGGCCAATTATGTGCTCATGATGCTCGTCAGCATGAGCGATCCCGGTCTGCTGATTCTGCCTACACATCGTTTGGTCTCGGGCTTGCCATGGCTAACGGCGGAACAACTCCGGCCGATCCTTGAACCGCATTTTGACCTGACGCAGATCGGCCACGGCAACGACGCAGCCCGCGAAACGTGGGAAGCCATTGAAATGGACGGCAGCCAGAATCTACTCGGTTTTGGCACTGTGGCTGATGGCATCTGGCAAACGGCGCGTTTCAAATCGCCCCAGTTAATGGCGGCCTTGGCCAAAGAACACAGCGCCGCCTGGCAAGGATTGGGTGTCAGCATTTTGCATGTGGCCGTGCTCGGCAAGTTGCTTACGGGAATGCAGCCGACCTGCCGGTTTGTGCATTTGCTCGATGAAGTGACAACCGCGGTCGTGGGCCGCGAATGTCAGTTGGCGGTTTTGGTGCCGCCGGCGGGAATGGAACACGTCGAGCAAATCGCCGGCAATCTGGAAAAAATGCCGCCCAAGTCGACATATTTCTATCCCAAGGTGCTGAGCGGATTGGTTTTCAATTCCTTGCGAAGTTAACAGCCTGGCTCAGGCTTGCGTTCAGCGGCGCTGCTGTCCGGGCTTGGCCGCAAACACAAGTACAACAGTCCCAAGGCCAGCAGCGCGTAGGCGGCGTGTTCGCCGTACACGTCGTATACGCTGAAAGGACCACAAAAGTGGCTATAATACTCGTCATCCAGCTGGGGCGATTGACCTGTCCAGACGCACCATAGGTGGCGGATCGCCAGCCAGCTCGCGGAAAACGCCAGCGTCAAAGCTGCAAAACTCCACCAAAAAATCCTGCGCGGGCGTAGTTCTTCGATTTCCTTGGCCGCGAATGCCACCAAAAAGGGCAGCCCGACGTAGAGGTGTCGCGATTCGCTGTCCAGTCCCAACACCACTATCATTCCGGTAAATAGCAGCATTGCCAATCCCTGTTCGCCAAAACGCCGACACAACTCCTTCCATCGCAAAACGCACACCAGCACGACCGGACCAAAATACAGCACGTGAGCAACCATGAACCACAATGGCAAAACAGTCCCGCGGCCAAAAATGGAAAACTGGTCGCCGAACACAAGCCCTAATGTTGATTGAGTCGACTGGCTGCTGCTGCCTGGCATTATCATTTCGGAAATAGCTTTGATTGACAGCGTCACGCCAATCCAAACCGCCATGCCCGGCGTGAAAAATGCCCTCGCCAGAAGGCGCGGACGCACAAAGGGCTTCCAGGCCACCAACGGCCTGCCGGCAAACCAAAGATAAGCCGCCGCGGCCAAAATGCTCAGCGGCAGCAGTTGCATTTGCGTCTTCAGCTTGTAGGTAACTCGAGGAAATTCGGTAAAGAACTGGATTTGGATGATTGCGGCCACGCCGATCATTACACACACGGCGGTTATCAGATTGACTTTCCATTGCTCGGCGGCGCCTGCTGGCCGGGGCCGCACCGCCGTCAGGCAAAGGAAAAGCGGCATGCTCCAAAAACTCAAGGTGGAGCACACAAAGGATCCCGGTATCGTCACAATTGCCATGAAGACCAAAGAGCGGCGCAAAAACGCCAAAAGCAGCAGCATTGCCAGGGGCAATGTCGCCACATCGGTCAGGACCGGATAATACCACAACCATTTGGCAAAGCCGCAGCTGGCGAAAATCGCCAGAAACCCAAACCACCGGCCCGGCCATTGCAGATCAAGGCGATTGCCGACCAGCTGCCACAACAGCACCGAGACGGCCAGGCTAAGCGCATTGAGCCAACGAAATGCCTTGACGATTTGGGCATCGCTCGGCTCGGTGATGTCCAGGGCTTGAAATGCCGCCCAAACTGCTGCACTCGGCAAAATGCGCTGCAGCCGTTCATAAGGGATTTGGTGTGCGGGATCGCTTGAGTTGAGCCATTTCGGCAATTCACGGGCAAACTGGCAATACCACCAGCCATCGGACCCCAGCCCGTTGTTTTCCTCAATAAGGTCGCCTTGGGCGCATTGCAACCAGGCATTGCCCAGCACCAACAGCAGCATGGCCAACAAGTGCCAAATGGTCCGCTGGCGTTCAACTTGTGGCATGTTGGTGATGGGCTTGAGCAATTCGGAAAGTCACTGGTGGTTAGACTTGGTTTACGTCCTCAATCGGTTTTGGCAATTTCTTTTGCTTGGCGGCGCTGCGCCCTGCTAGAATCTGCCCCCTGAGACAGTTTGTTGCTTTTGGGTTGGCGGTCCGAGTTGCTTGACTTAGACATGATCTCCATCATCATACCGGCTTTCAATGAAGCCGACGGTTTGCGCGAGTTGCATCAGCGGGTGACCGCCTGTGCTACCACTTGGAACGAAGATTACGAATGCATTCTGGTGGACGATGGCAGCAGGGACAACACCCTCTCTATTGCCGAGGCCTTGGCCCGAGCAGATCGGCACTTGAAGATCATTTCGCTGGCCCGCAATTTCGGCCATCAGGCTGCTGTCACGGCAGGACTGGAGCATGCCAAGGGCGATTTGATCGCCATTCTGGATGCCGATTTGCAAGATCCGCCCGAAGAATTGCAGCGTTTCTTTCACAAGTGCCGCGAGGGCTACGACATCGTCTACGCCATCCGCACCAAGCGCAAGGAAGGGCTGGTCAAGCGTGCGTCTTATTGGTTTTATTACCGCTTACTGGCGACGCTTTCGAACGTCGTGATCCCGCTCGACTCCGGCGACTTCTGCGTCATGAATCGCCGTGCCGTTGATGCACTCAACGCCTTGCCGGAGCGCAGCCGCTTTGTGCGCGGCCTGCGTTCGTGGATCGGATTTCGCCAGACCGGCCTGACATATGAGCGCAGCGCCCGCGCCGCCGGCGAAACAAAATACACCTTTCGCAAACTGTTTCAGCTAGGCTTGGACGGCATCATCAACTTCTCCTCCAAGCCGTTGCGGCTCATCATGGTCGCGGGGATGCTGCTGGGCATGCTTTCCTTCGCCCTGGCCATCCTGGTGATGGTGCAATACGTCGGGAACTTCGCGATCGGCGGCTACAACCCGCACGACGCCAAGGGTTGGACCTCGCTGATCTTGGCGGTTTTGTTTTTGTCGAGCGCTCAATTGTTTTGCCTGGGAATCATCGGCGAGTATGTCGGCCGTTTGTTCGAAGAGGTGAAGCGCCGGCCGGTGTACATGGTGGGGCACACCGTCAACCTAAACACCAATAACGAAAGGACGAAAGACAACAACACGAAAAACACGGAGTGAAGCTTCTTCGCAGTTTTCGCGCTGTCGTCTCTCGGCTTGTCGTCAGGGGTGTTTTTATCCCTTTTTGTCTTTGTCTTTGTCTTTCTTTTTGGGCGGCGCTGGCGGCTTCGGCGGTTCATACTTGGGAATCGCCTTTTCCTCGTGCTTGGGCACCACAACAGCGGCCGGCGGATTCCGGATAGCGGGCGGGGGATTGACGGCCGGTGCCGGCTGTTTGGGCAGTGTTAGCTTTGCCGGCGCGGGCGGATCGGTGTGCTTCACCGGAATGTGGCCTTTGAGCAACATTTTGGCCTCGTTGTCATGGCGTTGCTTGCCTAAATCCTGCACTTGCTTGGCCATCTTTTGCTCTTGCAGGTGCACATCTTTCGGCACCGGGGCAAGTTTCACTACGGTGGGAGCGATTTTCTGTTCCTTGGCCTTGCTCAAGGAACTCAGATTATTGATTTGCGTGTTGTGAATCTCCTTGAGGGGAGCCAGGGCAGTCACGTTTTGCACATTGGTCAGATTGATGTTTTTGCTGACAGCAATGTTGGTGGTTTTGTTGTTGGTGATGTTCTGTATGATCTGAGTTTGCTGCACCAGCGTTCGCGGCGGACGCGGCACTTCGCCGGCTGCGCGGGCACGATAAAGATCCTTTAGCGCCCCTTCCCATTGGGGATCGGCCCCGTGCAGGTGGCGATAATAGCCAAAAGCAGGATCGTAGGCGCCGGGACTGGGGTGATAATCGGTCCAGGCCACGAAGCCGCGTTTAGCGTAGGCTGGCTCGAAATAATCCCCAAAGAAATAATGCCGGCTTGGCGAATGCACGAAAAGCGAGCCGATCAAGAAATCGGCGTGCACAACAAAGGACGGCACAAATGGCCTTCGTGCACCGCCCCAGACGGCCAGATTAAAACGCACTGGTGCGAATAACAAACCGCATTCATCCAGGGGATGGTCCCAGTAGTCGTCAATGAAGAGACAGCCGGTGGGCGTCCACACGTAATGCGCGGGGATCCAGACCCAATGGGGCTGGTAGGCCACCCAGTGGCCTGGACGCCACATGTAACGGTTTTCTCGGTAGACCCAGCACCCCGGCGCATAAAAACTATTGCTGTCTGGCGCCGCCGCGGATGGCCCGCTGTCAAGCGTGGGCGGCGGTGGAGGAAGATATTGCACTTCCTGCAAGTTGGCCGTCGCCCAGAACCCGGAAACCCAAATCCAACCGCTGTCAATTTCTTGCCAGTGTCCCGGCATCCAACGCCGCCCCGGAGGTGGTGCGCGCCAGCAACCGCTCACCCACAGGAAATCGTTTGCCTCCTCGTCCCAGGCCCAGTAGCCGGGGATCCATTGGACATTGTCGCCCTCGGGTTTCTGATCGGGCGGTAATTCTTCGATTGCTTCAGGAGGCTGCTTGGGTATGACCGGTCCGGGCTTCGGCTGCGTGTCGGTGGGCAGCGCGAAAGCTTCATGGACGGGGCCGCGGGCCAGGACTTCCATGCCTTGCTGCTGCGCGGGAACTTCTTGCGTGTGAGACGTGCTGACGATGGCCAGGATTAGGGT
>DASRAT010000954.1:0-2266 GCA_035638015.1 Gemmataceae bacterium
CCCGGCTTCTGCGTGCTGCCTATTTTGGGCTGCACCGGCTCTCCGACGTGCACTTCACCTCGCATGGAGTGACCGCCGACCAATTCGTATTGCTGGCTCGCCTGGCAGAGCAAGATGGCATCACGCAACAGGCCTTGGCTCGCCTCGCCTCCTCCGACCCCAGCACAATCCGCGCGATGCTGATCCTTTTGGAAGGCCGGGGCCTGGTGGCTCGCGAGCGCAATCCCGATGACAGCCGCGCGCGCCTGGTCACACTGACGACCAAGGGACGACGAGTGTTTCAACGGTTGTTTAGGAGCAGTGAACCAATCCGAATGCAAATGCTTACTGGATTTTCGGCAGACGAGGCTCAGTCGTTGGTCGACAATCTGCGGCGCCTGGTTGAGAACATGGCTGCGGCCAAAAGGCCCAACCGCACGCGAGCCAAGTTGACGCCGGCGACCGCATCCGAAATTGAGACTTAAACCTTTGTATCTGTGGGAGAACACCATGCGACACGCAACATTGCCTACTGCTTGCTTTTTGCTGCTGGCAGTGAGCCACTTCGCCACAAGCGAACAGGACCCGGGCAAGCAGGACAAGGCCAAATCGCTTGCCTCGGCGCCCAAGGGCTACGATGCCAAACGCGACGGCATCGAGCACGGCAAGATGGAGACCATTGAATACGAATCCAAGGTCAGCGGCGGCAAACGCAAGATGGTGGTCTATACGCCGCCGGGCTATTCCAAGGCGAACAAGTATCCCGTGCTGTACTTGCTGCACGGCATTGGCGGCGACCACAACGAGTGGCCCAAGGGCGGCGCTCCCAACAACATCATGGACAACCTTTATGCCGATAAAAAGGCAACCCCCATGATCATCGCCATGCCCAATGGCCGAGCATCTGGCGGGCCGTCCAACAACAAATCCGCCAACGCCATGCAGGACTTCGGCGCCTTCGACAAAAACCTGCTGGGCGATGTCATACCCTACATTGAGGCGAATTACTCTGTCAAAGCTGACCGTGAGCATCGGGCACTTGCCGGGCTGTCGATGGGCGGCGGCCAATCGCTCAACTTTGGACTCAGCAACCTGGACACTTTTGCCTGGGTCGGCGGCTTTTCTTCGGCGCCCAACACCAAACAACCTGCCCAGCTCATCAAGGACCAGGCCGATGCGGCCAAGAAGCTCAAGCTTCTGTACGTTGCTTGCGGCGACAAGGATTCGCTATTCAAGATCAGCACCGGTGTTCACAACATGCTGGAGGAGAAAAAAATCCCCCACGTCTGGAACGTCATTCCGGGCGGCGCCCATGATTTCAAGGTCTGGAAAAATGACCTCTATCAATTTGCCCAGCTGATTTTCGTCGAAGCAAAGCAAGACAAAAAAACGACTGCGGGCAAGGGATTCCTGCCGGTGCTGGTTAGCCCGGATGTGCTGACACCAGCCCAGGACGCGCAGCCTGCAAAGGAAGATTTCAAACCTGCAACTTCCAATCAAGGAGGCAAGCAGTATCCGATGGTGAACTCGGAACGCCGGGCCCGTTTCCGCATTGTCGCGCCCCAGGCGCAGAGCGTGAAGGTTCCCGAGTGGGGCGGAGTCACTTTGACGAAAGATAAAGACGGCGCCTGGGTCGGCACCACGCGGCCGCTGGATGAAGGCTTCCATTACTACCGCATCAACATCGACGGCGCTGACGTTCCGGACCCGGGAAGCAAGTTCTTTTATGGCTCGAGCCGCTGGGGCAGCGGCATTGAAATCCCGGCTCACGATCAAGACTTCTATGCCCTCAAGAACGTCCCTCACGGTCAGTTACGCGAGATTCTGTACTTCTCCAAGAGCACCAACACCGTTCGCCGCTGTTTCGTCTACACACCGCCGGATTACGACAAGGACACCGCCAAACGCTATCCCGTGCTGTATCTGCAACACGGCGCCGGCGAGGACGAAACCGGCTGGGGCAGCCAGGGCCGCGCGAATCTGATCATGGACAACCTGATCGCCGAGGGCAAAGCCAAGCCGTTTATCATTGTGATGGACAACGGCGGCAATATCGGCGGCAAGGGTCCGAAAATCGGCAAGGATGCCAAAGACAAGGGTGGCAAAGACGCCAAGGGCGGCAAAGGCCCCGGTGGCTTCAACTTTGCCGGCTTCGAGAAGATTCTGACCGAAGAACTGATTCCTTATATCGATGCCAACTTCCGCACCGTTGCCGACCAACCGCATCGCGGCATGGCAGGACTATCGATGGGCGGCATGCAAACGAAGAACATCACCCTCAACCATC
>DASRAT010000955.1:0-6829 GCA_035638015.1 Gemmataceae bacterium
ACAAAGGCGGAAGCTCCGGCTCTCAGCTAGGCATAACGCACGAAGGCACCGTCATCGGCACTGCCGACTACATCGCTCCCGAACAAGCCCGTGACAGCCGCCTGGCCGACATCCGCAGCGACATCTACGCCTTGGGCTGCGCCTTTTACTTTGCTCTGACCGGCCAAGTGCCCTTCCCAGGCGGCGCGCCAGTTGACAAAATGTTGCGGCACCAGATCGATGAGCCGCCGCCCTTGGACAGGTTCCGGCCGCATGTGCCGATGTTATTGGCCACGATCATCAAGAGGATGATGGCGAAGAATCCGGCGGACCGCTACCAAACGCCCGCCGAGGTGGCCGCGGCACTGGGGCCTTTGGTGGCAGGCGACAATGGGCCGCCGCCGTTGGCGATCCCCGTTGGCCAGGCCGAGCAGCAGACATTGGCCGACCTTGCGACCAGGGAGGATCGCCGGGTAGTTGCCAGGCCACACAAGCCGGCGGACCGGTATTTGTCGCTATGGGCCGTGGCATTCTTGTCGGCCCTGGCGGCGGTGGTCTTCTTTTCCTTGGCGATGGTCTTCGCTATCTTGATGCGGGCGCTGATGAACTGAAACTCACAAAGGAGTAGAAATGTCTGACTTCTCACCATATCAGCAAAAAGTCATCAAACGCTATTACGACAATCGCGACACGGTGGGTCTTCAGCGTCTGGCGGAATTGGTGACGGAGCTATTTCTCGCGGAAGGCAAGAAACGCGAGCGCGCCTGGAAGCAGGCCGCCAGCCACATGCAAAAGCTCGGCGTGCCGCAAACGCGGATCGACCACCTGGTGAAGCAAAACAATCCGCAATTGGTGGCGAATCTGGTCACGGAGTTGCAAAGTAAGAAATGATGCGTTAGAGTGCACTGGCCATGTTCAATGTTCGGAGTAGCGATCATGCAGCTCACCACGAAAAGGATTGTCGCCAAACGTCGCAAGCGAAGATTGCCAAGGCTGCCCGTGCACAGCGACATTCAGAAGCAAATCTTGATGGATGTCCACGAATTGCGCGTCCGCGATCCGGAGTTGATCCGCGAGTTTATTCGCGAGCGCCAGCAACTGGGCGTCGATCAACACGATGAAGTCTGGGAAGGAGTTTACGTCGTGCCGCCGTTGCCAACCAATCCCCACCAAAACATTGTCCAATGGCTGTCGAATGTGCTTTTCAACGTTATCAACCTAGAAAACCGTGGTTCTGTCTTTCCTGGCGCCAACGTCAGTGATCGCCGCGATGGCTGGAGCCACAGTTTTCGGGCGCCCGACATTGTCGCCGTTTTGAACGGCAGCACGGCCGAAGATTGCGGCACGCATTGGTTTGGCGGGCCGGATTTCCTGGTGGAAGTACGCAGCGGCAAGCCGGATGTGGTTGAGGAAAAGCTGCCGTTCTATGCTCGCATTGGTGTTCGCGAGCTATTGGTGGTTGACCGCGACTCCCGTGAAATGACGCTGTATCGCTCCGATGGCAACACGATGCGCCCCGTGGATTTGAGCACGATTGCCGGCAAAAAATGGTTGGTGAGCGCGGTGTTGCCGCTGGCAATCAAGCGGACAGTGACTCGCCGCAAGGTGCAGACTGAGGTGATACGCACGGACGGCCAGCCTAGTCGTTGGCTGTTTTAGCGCTGTGCCATCGTCTAACGTTCCTTCTCCAGCGGCGTCACCCACAGGTAAACGCGATGCTCCCGATCCGCCGCGTTGACGTTCACCACACGTTTGGGTTTCACCCCTTGCATGTCAAAATCGTGCGACACAATGCGGCAACCCGGTTTCAGCTTCTCCAGTTGCGGAATCAATTTCACATTCAAAGACGGCAAGAGATAAAGCGTTATCACGTCCGCTTTGCTGAGATCCAACTCGAAAATATCTCCCAGCTGGATGGTCACCAGGTTTTTGACATTGGCCTTGTCGACATTTTCCAGCGATTCCTTGACGCGCTCGGGGTTGATGTCCCAACCGAAACTCTTGACGCCAAACTTCTTGGCGGCCGCGATGGGAATGCGGCCATCGCCGCAGCCGAGGTCGTAGACAATCTCACCTTTGCGCACATCGGCCAGCTCAAGCATCTTGTCCACGACTTCATACGCCGTCGGGACATAGATCACGTCCGGCGGCCGCGTTGGCTGTTTGTCCTGTGTCTGGGCGGGCGAAACGTGCAGCAGACTGCACGCCAAAACGCCGGCAAGGCCAAGACAACCGAATACGAATGTGCGTCGCATGGCAATTCTCCCTTGTCTCATCTCCAAGGCTTTTGTGCTGGCGGCTGTGGCGTGGGGGCTGTTGGGCGCGGCAAACCGAAGGTGATGGGGCCTTCCTCATCGAGCGGTCCGGAAATCGTGCGCGACACCCAGTAAAGCGGGAATCCCAGCATGAGGATGATGATCGCGAACAATGCGTGCCAGCCGACATAGGTAGTGGCCTGGTACAACATCCATGCACAGGCGCAGCAGAACAACAGCGGCACCATCGGGTAAAACGGCACGGAATAAGGCCGTTGAATCTCCTTGTACCTCTCACGCAACCGGAATAGCGACAGACCGGTTAACATGAAGAAAAACCAGAACACCGGCGCCGTGCGGTCCACCAATTTTTCGAAGCCGTCGCCCGACTTCCATTCTTGTTCAAAGTCGATGGTTGGAATCTCTCTTTTATCATCAATCTGTTGCACGAGCTTACTTGCGGCCTGAAGACCGTCGTTAACGTAGCCGAGTCCCTGGTTGACGTAGTTGTGGCCTTCCTGGGTGGTGATCGCCCAAACAATAAACACCGTCAGTGCGGCCTGAATGATCAAGGACACGATGGGTGCGCCCTTGCCGGGCCGCCAATAACCCATCCACCCAAAAAGACGGTGATCGGCGCCAAGCGTGGCGTAGACTCTGGCGCCCGTGAATGTCAGACCGTTGACCGCTCCCAGGGCTGAAACCATGATGATGATGGACATCGCCTTGCCGCCCCAATCGGCATGGTCGGTGCCTTCCAGACTGTGTTCAACCACACGCAAGGGGACGGATTTTGGATTCCAATCGGTCACATTACTCCAACCCAAGCCATTGATGTACGCGGCGTTCACCAACAGATAGACCGACACAATGATTGCGATGCCAACAAAAAGGGCGCGCGGGATGTTGCGTTTGGGATTGCGCACCTCCGCGGCGACAAAGGCAGAGTCGTTCCAGCCGCCGTAGGCGTAAAGGACCAAAATCATGGCCAGGCTGCCGATGATGGGTATGCTGGTCTCCGGCGCCTTCGGAACTTTTTCCACATATTCCCAGGCGTGAGGAGCACCCCAGCCAAAGCCGGCCACAATAATACCAACCAAGCCAATGACCTTGGCGGCAGTGAGCAGGTTTTGCACCGTCTTGCCCATCACTACGCCGAGGATATTCAACAATGCGATAACCAGGACCACTTGCGCGGCAATCCCGAAATACGGATCGACAATAAGCGTCCGTTCGTCGCTCACGGGGACTTCAAAGTGCGATATAGCATTAGGCCCCAGGAATTGCTGGAGAAAATCGGCAAACACATAAGCCATGCCACCAATGCTGGCCGGCATCACGATGGCCAATTGCGCCCAGCCGAAGAGAAATCCGGTTGACGGCTTGAAGCCTTTGGACAGGTAATAATAATCACCGCCGGATTTCGGGTAGGTCGCCGCCAGTTCCGCGTAGCAAAAAGCACCAATCAGAGCGATCAACCCGCCAATCGCCCAAACCGCCATTCCCCAAAAAGGATCGGAGGTATTGGCGAAAACCAACCACGGCAACTTGAAGATGGTGGTGCCAATCACGATGCCCACAATGATGCTAATCGCGTCCCACAATCCCAGCTGTCCCATGCCGGTTTCGGTTTCATTCGGGGAAGTGCTCATGCCTGTCCTCAACGGCGGCCAAGTTGACGAGCCGCCGGGCTTGTCCCGGCGGTGCACGGCGGGGATAAACCCCGCCGCTCGCTAGTGGTGTTTACGTTGTAATCGACTCGCCCCATGTTTGCCAATGATTTTGCCTTACGGTACACGATTTTGCGGCTCTGCCGCCGCCGTGTCGCTTTTCGCCGTCTCGTTGGAATTCGCACGAGGTGGCTCTGGCTTTGCCGGCAAGAACCAGCGCAGGAACTGGAACAACAAGAACAGCCCGAAAACCGGCAGAATCGCCGCGGCCAATATGGGCACCCACACCGAGGCCAGCAGCAAAACTAGGCTGCCCCAAAGCAGCGCGCAGCCGACCAACGTCATGGTGCCCTTGAAGCCAACCTCCTCGGTTGCTTCCTGGTAATCGAGTGTGCTGGCCCGGCGGCGTTCGACGCTGCGGCGGGCGGCGTCGTCTAGCTCCAGGCAGCGGACTTCCTCCCGCCAGTTTGGCTGAGGAAATGACTTGGTGGCCACAGCCTGCTCAAACGTCTCGACAAGAGCGGCCCACGGGTCCCATTGGTTCCAACTTAGCTCCTTGCTTTGCCCCGTTTCGTCGCGGCTAACAAGGCGTTTTGCGCTGGGCCAACCCTCGGAACAATCCAACTCGATCCGCGCTGATTTTGTTCGCGCAATCAAACGCCAATGTGAATCGACTTGCCCTGGCAGCAGCGTCATTCGAAACATACCGCCGGCAACGAATCTACCCGCCAGCAATAGCGGCCCGTCCGGCGCCATATCCTCGGTTGCTGCCAGACCGACAATCTCGGCAATCTCCCCACCCAGCAGCCGCAACACGGGCCAGCCAGGCACGCCCGGATGGTGGCCCTCCGATTCCGTGTCAAGCAGCACCGCTTCCGTGGAAGACTGTTCCAGTTCAATCAACATGTCGCTGGGTTGCCAGACGCTCATGAGGTCGGACAGCACACCCAACGCCGGGTGCAGCGCCTCCGCCAACACGGGCATGAGGACCATGCGCGTGTCCTGCTGAATCATTGCCGCTTCATAGGCAATGTCAGGCCTATCGTCGGCGGGATGGACACACAGGACGTGGCGCTCCGATTGCAACGCCCTGCGCAGCTGCGCCGGCCGGTCGGCCGGCTTGCCGGCGACGATCACGGCGTCAATGGCGGGGTCGGCGAGGATTTCTTCGACGTCACCAATCGATCGCGCGGTTATTTCCCAGCGGCGCAGGAAAGCTGCGCCAGCGGAGGGGCCGGAATATGCCAATAGTTCATGGCGGCCCGAGGTCACAAGGGCGTGTGCCATGGCCAGGCCGTCAGGGTGATCGCCGAGAAGAGCGAAACGCATGGTCGAAGGGTCTGCTGACAAGGGTCAAGGGTCACAATTGATATACGCACAGCACCCGCTCGCGGCTTAGCGCGGCGTTTCTGGACGAAACATTATTGTCCCTTCACCGTGCCTTCTCGCTGCCTACAATCATTCCAATGCGCTTTCATCAGCCTTCAAGCGACCAACCAAAGGACCATGCCAATGGACAATAAACAGGATGCCAGCATCTCGGCTGGTGGTGCCGGGGACGTGGCCGTCTCGAAACACCATCCCGTCGCCCTTTGGTTCTTCTTCTGGGGTGAATTCGCCGAGCGCAGCTCCTATTACGGCATGCGGGCAATCCTTTTTCTTTACCTCACCAAGGCGCTCCACTACAGCGATACCGACGCTTCGCCGATGTACTCGGCGTTCAAGATGGCGTGCTACTTCTTGCCGTTAGTGGGCGGTTTCATCGCCGACCGCTGGCTGGGCCGTTATTGGACCATTGTCGGCTTTTCTGTCCCCTATGTTCTTGGCCACTTCATACTGGGAATACCCACCGACCTCGCCCTGATCATTGCCTTGGCGTTGCTCGCCGGCGGCAGCGGCGTGATCAAGCCGAATATCTCGACGCTGATGGGCCAGACTTATGATCAGCAGCGACCGGGTCAGGATCGGCTGCGCAGCGCGGCCTTCTTATGGTTTTACTTTGCCATTAACGTGGGCGCGCTCCTCTCCCAACTCGCTATGCCGGAACTTCGCTCTTATTACATTCGCAATCACCTTGCCCCGGAGGTGCAATCCCAGGCGGATATTGCGGAGGCCAACGGCGAAGACATTTCCAAATTCGCGACCGATGAAGTTGTGCAATCCGCTTACGCCTTTGCCTTTTTGTTCCCGGCGTGGCTCATGGTTGTAGCACTCATCGTATTTGCCGCCGGCAAACGATTTTACGCCCTTGAAACGCCGGGGAAACGGCAGGATACGACACCCGAACAGCGGAAGCTTCAGTGGCAGACACTGAGGCGACTTTTCAGTATCTTCGCGCTGGTGGTGCTTTTCTGGGTGGGCTACGAACACAATGACACACTTTGGATCGCCTTTATCCGCGACTATGTGAACCTTCAGATCCCAGGGCGCACCACCCCGATTTCCCCCGACCAGCTCCAGTTCTTGAATGCGCTTTTCGTCATCATTCTGGTTCCGACCTTCAACATCGTGTTTGGTCGCCTCGACCCCCAAGTCAAAATCTTTACGCCCATGCGCAAGATTCTCGCGGGTTTCCTCTTTACGGCGGTCGCCATCGGCATCATGTCAGCAGCGGGCTTCATTGCGCAAGGGCACACCGAACTAGTCACAGAGGGGAGCAAGACGTTGGAAATCTCGACGGCCAAGGTCTCGGTGATTTGGCCCGCACTCGCATACATCGTGATAACCTTTGGCGAAGTCCTGCTGTACGGCACGATGCTGGAGCTTGCTTACACCGCTGCGCCTAAAAGTATGAAAGGACTCATTACCGCCTGCTTTCTGTTGACCAACACGCTTGGAAATTTCATCAACATGGTTTGGACGCCGATGTACGGTGGCTCGCTGGAAGACGCGGTGAACCAGCGCGGCCCGCTGATGCCGGGTCAG
>DASRAT010000956.1:0-10148 GCA_035638015.1 Gemmataceae bacterium
ACCTCGGCGATCTGCTGGGGCCCGAATTTGCCCTTGGTTTGTTTGCCGGGCAGGTCTTCCGAATTGAGCATGAGGAAAAGCACGTCCTTGTATTTGAAATGATAATACAGCCGGCCGAATTGGTCTTTCCAGCGTTGTTCCATCACCGTGTTGGTGACGTCATGGTTGCCGGGAATGTAAAAAAACGGCACCTGCAACTTGGCAATCATGGCGTTGAAGTCCTTCCACTGCCGGTCAATGCTGGCCTGATCGGTGGTGTAGCCTTCGATCAAGTCGCCCACTGACATGACAAATTCCGGCTGCAGAATGTTGAGCTGCTCCACGGCACGAGCAAAAATGCCCGAGCGTGCCCCGCCGGTGTTGTCGCTGACAATGGCGAAGCGAAACGTTTTCGGGTCGTTATTGAGCTGGAGGTTGTTCCACGGATTGACGGCATCCTGCTTGATTTGCAAGTCCGGCGTAACGGCCGGCGCCACCGCGGGTGTGGACCGCGACAGCAGCACCGCGGCAACGACGATCGGGACCACGCAAAACGCGGCAAAAAACCTTTTCATGGTGAATTCTCCCGTTTATATGTCCCGTCGCACAAAGATCAAAAAAGGTTGGAAGCGGCAGAAGCAGAATCGCGCGTGGTACGCCTCCAACCCCGGAGGGATGGGTGCTTGGTGTCGATCAAGGGCAAAAGATAGCGGCGAATTGTGAGGAAAAGATGAATGGAACGAGGAAACCGTGGGAGCGTTTGGACGGCGCGTCGTGTTGAATTTGATTCGTGTTGGTTTACGTTCGAGTTGGATTGCCTGGTAGGACGGCCTGGGAAGGCCGTGCTACAACCGGCGGGCAGCGCTATTTCTTTCTAACATCTTCTGGAAAGATCCCTTCCATCATCAAATTGGCCAACACTGGCCCATCGCTTTTCATGGTCACCCATATGATGTGATCAAACTCGCCAAATGGCACACCGCGCAGACTACTGACGCCGCCGGTCGTCGCAAAGGTGTAGAACTTGCTGCCGTTGCGGATTTCACGCACGTATTTGTGTTCATGGCCGGCGAAGACGGTGAATCGTCGGCCTTGCAATGCGTTCTCAATTTCGGTCCAGCGCAGTTTGGCCGCGTTTTTGTTGTGCCACAGCGGCGTGTGCAGGAACACCAATGTCCAGCGGACATCTTTGTTGTCCGCCAGGATTTTCTTGACCTCCGTCACCTGCTGCGGGCCGAATTTGCCCTTGGTTTCCTTGCCCGGATCATCCTCCGAGTTGAGCATCAGAAATAGCACATCCTTGTACTTGAAGTAGTAATACAGCCGGCCAAACTTTTCCTGCCATTGTTTCTCCATGACGGTGTTGGTCACATCGTGATTGCCCGGCAGGTAAAAGAATGGCACCTGCAGCTTGGCAATGGTCTTGGCCATGTCGGTCCATTCCTTGTTGATTTTGTTCACATCCGTGGTGTAGCCCTCGATCAGGTCGCCGACGGAGATCACAAACTCGGGCTGCAAGATATTAAGCTGGTCAATGGCCCGCTCAAAGACGCCGGCGCGGGCACCGCCGGTGTTGTCACTGACGATGGCGAAACGAAACGTGCCGGGATCGTTGTTGAACTTGAGGTTATTCCAGGGATTGACCGCCTCCTGCTTGATTTGCAGTTCGGGTGGCTTGCTGGGGGCGCCGGCGGGCGTGGATTTGGACAAAAGCAAGGCGGTGATCACAATCGGGATCACGCACAACGCGGCGAAAAGACGTTTCATGATGGTACCCCAAAGCCCGGACGCGGTTAATTGGCGTCAATTATCCTACTTACGCCACAGGCGCCGTGTCCACATTTTTGAGAGTTTAACGGACCAAAGAGCTCAAGCGTTGTCGCAAACCCGTGCAGCGCTGGGCCGTGTTTTGACGCTCGACCGCCAGTTGCAACGCTCTGCGCATGCCGACGAGCACGACCAACTTTTTCCCGCGGGTGATCGCCGTATAAAGCAGATTGCGTTGCAACATGATAAAGTGTTGCGTGTGCAGCGGAATGACCACGGCCGGGTATTCGCTGCCCTGGGCCTTGTGGATGGTGGTACAATAGGCCGGCATCAACTCTTCTACCTCGTCAAAGCCGTAGTCCACCGCACCGTCATCAAAGGCCACGGTCAGTTTCTTGTCATTTACGTCAAGGCCGGTGATGCGGCCGAGATCGCCATTGAACACTTCTTTGTCATAGTTGTTGACCTTCTGCATTACCTTGTCACCGACGCGGAATTTGCAGCCGAATTGCTCGGTTTCCGCCTGGCCGGCAAGCGGATTGAGCACGTCTTGCAGCAGCGCATTGAGATTCTTGGTGCCCAGTTCCGATTTATGCATCGGCGTCAGTACCTGAACGTCATTCACCGCATTGAGGCCGAACCGGGCCGGAATGCGGTCGCGAACGAGCGTGACGATTTTCCGTAACAACTCCTCGGGTTTTTCGGACTCGACAAAGTAAAAATCGCCCGGCTGCTCCGCCGAGGCCGATTCAGGCATCTGGCCGTTGTTGACCGCGTGGGCCGCGCGAACGATGCCGCTGTGGGCCGCCTGACGGAAGATTTCCGTCAACCGCGCGACCGGCACAGCGCCCGAGTTAATGAGATCCGCCAGCACCGTGCCGGGGCCGACCGACGGCAGTTGGTCCACATCGCCGACCAGCACCACGCATGCCGTCGGCGGCACCGCTTCCAACAGGTGATACATCAGCGAGATGTCCACCATTGATGATTCATCAACGATCAACAGATCGGTTTTGAGCGGGGCCAAACTGCCGCGCATGAAGACGCCGACGTGCGGCTCAAACTCCAGCAGCCGGTGAATGGTCCGCGCTTGCCGGCCGGTCGTTTCACTGAGGCGCTTGGCGGCCCGGCCGGTGGGGGCGCACAACTCACAATGCAAATCATGGGCGGCGAATATCTCCAGAATGCCGCGGACAATCGTGGTCTTGCCGACGCCGGGGCCGCCGGTGATGACCAGCAATTTGTTGGTCATCGCCTGACGAATCGCCTCACGCTGGCTTGGCGCCAATTCCAAACCGATTCGCTTTTCGGTCCAGGCCAGCATGTCATCCATGTCCAACGTCGGCAAAGGATGCTCGCCCTGGGACAGCATTTTGACCGCCGCGGCCACTCCCGTTTCCGCGTGATGCAGCGCACGCAAATAGAGCCAGGGACTGTCGTAGCGCGGATCGTCGGACTTGCTCCAGCGTTCGCGAATGACATCGCCGTTTTGACATTGATGATCGACGGCCTTGACGATGATGTCGCGGTCGATGTTGACCAGGCCTGCTGTCCGTTCGATGACCGCCTCCTCGGGAAAGCCGCAATGGCCCTCGTCGCTGAGCGTTTTGAGCGTGTAATTAAGGGCTGCGCGTGCGCGTAACGGCGAAGCTCGGTCGATGCCGATGCGCTGGGCGATTTCATCGGCGGTTTGAAAGCCTACGCCCCAGATGTCGGTGGCCAGCCGGTAAGGGTTTTCGCGGACCTTCTCAATCGCCTTGTCGCCGTAAGTCTTGTAAATGCGATGCGCTCTCGCAGTGCCGATGCCGTACCCCTGCAGAAACATCATGATCTCGCGGACCGCTTTTTGCTCTTGCCAGCTGGCGCGAACGCGGGCGATGCGCTCGGCGCTCATGCCCTTGATTTCCTTGAGAAACGCGGGGCTTTCGTCGATGATTTTCAACGTCCGCGCGCCGAACGCTGTGATGATCTTCTTGGCCTGGCGTTTGCCGATGCCTTTGATCAGGCCCGAAGCGAGGTATTTCTCGATGCCCGCAACCGTATCCGGCGGTTTGGTGCTGATTTTCTCTGCTTGAAATTGCTGGCCATGATCGCGGTTGCGCACCCAGGCGCCGCTGGCCTCGACGTGTTCACCTGCCACAGCGCTGGGCATATGGCCCACCATCGCGACCACACCGTCGGAGGTTTGAACACGCAGGACGGTGAAGCCGTTGTCGTCGTTGTGGAAGACGACCCGCTCGATGACGCCGCTGAGGGTTTCCATAAGGGGATTGTAGCGGAACAGGCTGGAGGAGGACGACGATGCGGACAGCCGTGACTAAAACGTCTTCATGAGTTACCGCATCGTCATTGGCCTGGAAGTCCACGTCCAATTGCTCACCCGCACCAAACTGTTTTGCGGCTGCAGCACGCAGTTTGGCTTGCCGCCTAACTCGGCGACCTGCCCGGTGTGCATCGGCATGCCCGGCGTGTTGCCGGTAATGAATCGGCGTGCTTTCGAATTGGGCCTCAAGGCAGCCCTGGCGCTTAATTGCCAGATCGCGGGCTTTACCAAGTGGGACCGCAAGAATTACTACTATCCTGATTTGCCTAAGAATTATCAGATCAGCCAGTACGATTTGCCGTTCAGCCATGACGGCTGGCTGGAAATCGAGACATCAGCCGGACCCAAGCGCATCGGCATCATTCGCGCTCACCTTGAAGAAGACGCGGGCAAGATGCTGCATGACGAGCAGGGCAGCGGCAAAGAGAGCTGCGTCGATCTCAACCGCACCGGCACGCCGCTCTTGGAAATCGTCAGCCAGCCCGAGTTGTCCAGTCCGGAGGAAACGCGTGCCTATCTCGATGAGATACGCTTGCTTCTCCGCGAAATTGAGGTCTCCGACTGCGAGATGCAGGAAGGCAGTTTGCGCTGTGACGCCAACATTAACCTGCATATCCCCCAGCCAGACGGCAGTTTTGTGGCCACGCCCATTGTGGAGGTCAAAAACCTCAACAGCATCGCCGCCGTCGAACGGGCAATGAAATACGAAGCCGAGCGGCAATATCAGGAGTTTCAGGAAACCGGCAAGAAGCTTGGCGAGGTGTCCAAGGCGACCGCGGGCTGGGATGATGTGCGCCGTGTGACCCGGATTCAACGCCGCAAGGAAGAGGCGTCCGATTATCGCTACTTTCCCGATCCCGATTTGGTCCCGGTAACCGTGGATGCCAAGACGCTCGACGCGGTTCGCGCCAAGCTCGGCGAATTGCCGGCGGCGCAGCGTGCGCGGCTGCAATCTCAACACGGTCTGTCGCCTTACGACGCGGGCGTCATCTCGCGCCAGGGGCGGGCTTTTGTCGCCTATTTCGAAGAACTCACCCAGCGCTCCGGCGACGCGAAGGAAGCCAGCAACTGGATGACGAATCAAGTCATGTCCACGCTCAACGAACGCAAGCAAACCATTAAGGAATTTCCTCTTTCAGTCGCGATTTTGGCGGATCTCCTGAAGCAGCGCAAAGACACCGGCCTCAACGCCCAGCGCTCAAGGGAGGTTTATGCGAAGATGCTGGAAAACGGCGTCACGGCGGAGCAAGCGATCCGCGAGCTGGGCTTTCAGGTGGTCGCTGACGAGGGACAGTTATTGGAAATTGTACGGCGAGCTATCGCAGCCAATGCCAAGGCGGTCGCCGATTACAAGAAGGGCAAGACCAAGGCCGCCGATGCGATTAAGGGGGCGGTGATGCGCGAGACCAAAGGAATGGCAAAGACGGATGCCGTGCAGCGCTTGTTGTTGCAGGAACTGGAAAAAGCATAGAATCTCTCTCTGCCATTGCCAGACTGAAAAGAGTGGGAGTACACCGGCATGCCAGAAGAAGGCTTTTTCGGTGGCCTTAATCGGCACTTTCTGACAGCTGCCGCTTGGATATTTACCGTCGGCGGCGGAGTTGCGGGCCTTTTGGTTAGTGGAGCGTATGCTTGGGTCGCATTTTTGTGCATGCTAGTAGGAATCGGGTCTTTAACGCTGTTTGCGTACGAACAATGGCGACTTCGGAAGCAAGCGGAGCAGCAGCATGCAAGCAATGTCCAACTCCTCGAAAACAACGAGCGACTCGCCGCGGAAAAAGCAGAGTTAGCTGAGAGTAAGCTAAACGCCATTCCGGCAGATTTACTGCTCCAGCTCGAAGCGTCAATCAGGCGCTGGTCACTTCAGGATCTTGCTGCGTACATTGGTGACCACATCGATTACGTTAGTCGCATGCTGAATCTAGCCTCCAAAGCGACGAAGCCAATTGCATTGCGGAGTTTTGCAAAACGCGCGGGCCAACTTTACGCCGAGGCCAAACTGAGCGCACAAGCCATCGGGGACTTGCGGGATGACGATCCGTTTGTGTTAGAATTCAAAAACAACGCCGGATTGGTAACTGCCAGCGCCTTCCTTCGAGTCCATCAAACTGAAGCAGGCAAGGAAATCGTATGGTTTCGCGTGGAAACTCACTCTGGCGATGAAATGCAGCACGTCGACGCTTTGGCCGACATGCAACAAGTGCCAGGAAAAGGCTACACTGTGCGGCCTGCATGCGACGTGAAAAAGTATTCTTCGCCCGATTTTGCTAAAATAGCATTAATGCTTCGGGCCTTGATTGAAGAGGTTCTTAGCTTGCGGGGATAATCACATGATTCGGACAAAAATTGCAAAAATCCTTAGCCCTTCCAGGTTCGTGTTGGCGGCGGGAGCCGAGCAGGGCATTAAAGAGGGAATGGAGTTCATCATTTATGAGCTCAGCGATGACATCGAAGACCCGGAAACCAAGGAGTCGTTGGGACAGCTGGAGCTCCACAAAGGTCGGGTAAAGGTAATCCACGTCCAAGATAAACTAGCCACGGCTACGACCCTGAGTCGCAAGTTCTACCGTCCCGGGATCTTCGAATCGGCAGGGCTTGGTGTATTCAGCAGTCTAAGCAAAGGTGATTGGTACGAAGCGCCAGAACAACTGCCTGTCGAAGGGGCAACGGCGGTAGCAGTCAAGCAAGACCTTAAGGTTCGTGTGGGCGATTTAGCCCGTAATTTGAATTGACTTCCCACAAACAGGTGGAATTAATCAAGTCAGCCAACGCGCCAACACCACGAGCGCGATCAAAACCGCCAAGCCCAGTTGCACCTGATGAAACCTGGTCAAATTATTGGCCGCGTTGCGAAGATGATTGCCGCTGTAGTGCGGAAACTGTTCCAGAAACTTGAAGTCGCTCGACACCGCCAGCATCACCAACGCCAAAAGGCACATGAGCAAACCCTGGACAGTCGTCAGAATAGCCTGCAACAAACCTGCCATCAGGTAGATGTACGAAACCGGGCCGCTGGCGATCAAAACTACGCCAATCAATAACAACAACCCCGCGATAGCCTTCGTAGAAGACGCGAGATTGCCGACGACCTGTTTTTGCTCGGCCGTCAGCGGCAACGTTTCCTTGGGGGCGGCTCCAGTCGACATCTATCGGACCTTTCGTTCAAAATCCCTTGGTGAATATCAATCGGCACACGGCAACCAGCGCCAGCACCAGCAGGATTAACACATACGCTTTGTAGCTAGCCAGCAAATGGGTGAAGAAGTTCATCACCAACCCCATGTTGCGGGGCTTGGCGTCCACCAATTGCACCGCGGCTTTGGCGGGGCACAGCAGCACCGCTCCCAGAGCAGCCACGGCAAGCGCTTCCACGATGCCGAGGATCGCCACCGCCGGCGAAGTCTCAATGTTTTGGGAGATGGCCGAGAAATACTCCTGCAGTCTTTGCAAAGCGGTCAGCAATTCAAATACACCCACGAGGATGAGTACGCCGCTGACCATCTTCATGGCGCCGCTCAGGCCGTCAATCGCCGCCGTTTGGTCGACTGCCAGGTCCACGGGACTGCCGGCCGCGGCCTCGACTCCCATTGATGCGGCTGGTTTGGGAGTAGGCGTCTCACCGCGCTGAGTGGCAAAGAAGTCGAGCGTCAAACCCGGCAAGAACAGCATGCCCGCGAACAAGAGGTAAGCAAACAGTTTGATATACCCCTGCCACATGGCGTTGACGCCGAGGTGGCTGTGCAGCCCCCCTTCATCGGCCGCATCTGACAACTTGAAGCAAAGGCCCAATATGATGAGCAAGATTTGTAAGCCAACCCACGCGCGCGTGATTAGCAAAGCGGTCTTGTCGCCGTTGTAAAGCCAATTACCCAGGGCCAGGATGCCCACGCTGGACACGACCCCGAGCATGCAGCTGGTCCACAGGAACCGCTGACCCATATTGGAAACAGTTACCGCGACTTCCGCCACCATGATGGCGAAAACGCCAAAGACGAAAAAGCGTTGACCGAGATCGCTGGCAGGGGCTGGTGATTCCGTGGTGGGGGCCATGGACATTGGTACTTCCTGAGTTACGAACCTGTCGAATCGGCAATAATAATTGGTCGCGGATAATATAGCGTTGAGCCGCAAAACGGCGAGCGTGCATACAATGATGGGCGTGAAACTCTATGTCCTGGGCAATGCGCAGCGAGCCGGCGTCACCGCAGAAGCGGAACGCCTGGTGCCGTTTTTGCGCAGCCAGTGCGAAGTGCTGACTTGCGACCTGTGCCAGCAATGCGATCTGGACACGCTGCCGTTGGCAGATTTGGCCCTGGTCTTGGGCGGCGACGGCGCCATTTTGCGCGCCGCACGGCAAATGGCCTATCGTCAGGTGCCCGTGCTCGGCGTCAATCTCGGCCGGCTCGGTTTTCTGGCTGACTTGCACCCCGACGAGGTCCGCACCTGTTTTCCGCAGGTGGTCCGTGGCGAATATCGCCTGACACGGCACTTGATGTACGAATGTGTGGTCAACGACGGCGACCAGACGCAGACGTTCCTAGGCCTCAATGAAGTCGTGTTTCACACCGTGCCTCCATTCGGCATTGTCGATTTGGAACTGGCCCTCGACGGCGACCCCGTGGCCCGTTTCAGCGGCGATGGGTTGATCATCAGCACGCCCATTGGCTCAACGGGCCACAGCCTTTCGGCCGGCGGCCCCATCCTGGGCCAGGAGCTACAGGCATTTGTGGTGACGCCAATCTGTCCGCATGCACTGACTTATCGGCCCGTCGTCGAGTCGGCGGAGCGGACCTTCACCGTGACGCTTGGCCGTGGCGCGGATCATGCGACGCTTATCATCGACGGCCAGCTGACAGTGCCGCTGTCGGCCCGGCATCGTGTCAGCGTCCGGCGGGCGCCGGTGATGTTTTCGCTGGTCAAGGTGCCGGGGCACAGTTTTTATCAAACGCTGCGCGATAAACTGCACTGGGGAACACTGCCGACGTACAGCAGTGAACCGTGAAGGACCAACAAACGTAACATGGGATGATGAGCCATGATCGTTTGCAAGCGAGTGACTTACACCGGCCGCGTTCAAGGCGTCGGCTTTCGCTACACTGTTTCTGGTTTAGCTCGGGGTTTTGGCGTGGCGGGCACGGTGCGGAATTGCCCGGACGGCAGCGTGGAGCTGATCGTTCAAGGCGAGGAAACAGAAGTGAAGGCGTTCATGAACGCCATTGCCCGGCGCATGGAAGGCTATGTCCAGGACCAAATGGTGCAAGATATCGTGGCCTGCCCCATGCAGGGGTTTCATATAACGAGGTAGCAAGCAATGAGATTTGTAGGACGGCCTTCCCAGGCAGTCCAAGACGGCCTGGGAAGGCCGTCCCACTATTGCCATGCCGCTGAATCACGCACTCTGAATTATTAATGCCCGACCAATTTCCAAAGCTGTTCGCCACCTGGCTGGTCTTGTGCCTGGTGCAAACCCTGGCCGCGTTGCCGTGGATTGCCGCTTTTGACCGCCGCGCTCTGGTGGCGTTGCGCCGCCTCCAACCTTTAGGCTACCTGCTCGGCGGCAATATCGCCGTGGCGCTGGTGGCCGCCCTTACCATCGCCAAACATCCCGACATTCTGGTGTTATGGGGCCGCGGCTACATGGCGGCCTTGCACGTTCAACTGGCAGCAGACTTTTTTGTTGCCGCTTTTGCCTTGCTCCTAGTGTTTTGGCCCAAGGGCGGCGCCGTCGCCCTGGCCGCGTTTCGTGAAGCGGTTCGGCAACCGATGTTCCTGCTGCTGGTGTTGCCAACCGTCTTCTTCGTGATTCCGCTCATCCCGCTGTTGCCGTATTTCACGCTCGGCGAAGACCTCAAGATGGTCAAGGAACTGGGTTATGACGTCATGACCCTTCTGGGCGGCGTGTTCGTCGTCATCTGCGCCAGCACCTCGATCAGCGACGAAATCGAGGGCCGCACCGCCATTACGCTGATGAGCAAGCCGGTGTCGCGCTGGCAATTTCTGATCGGCAAGTTTGTCGGGATTTTGTTAGCCGGCGGCGTGCTGGTCGTGCTGCTGGGCTGGTTCGTGGTCTGGATGTTCA
>DASRAT010000957.1:0-4781 GCA_035638015.1 Gemmataceae bacterium
AATTAATTCCCCCGTGCGTAACATGACTAACCTCCATAAGGCCCAACGGACTAATGTTTCGCTCGCAACTCCTTCTTGATAATCCTGTCAAGGTAGAAAGTCACGTCAGCCTCTCGGCTGCCAGACTTTCACGCGCGAACCACTCCGCGGTTGTCTGCCTTGGGTCTTAGGCAACATTTGAGTCCATAGGCCTGCATGTCCGCCTAGTGCTTAATGCCAGGACCGACACGCAGGGGAACCTGGAGGGTTTTCTTGCTCATGCGGCAGCAGCGGTCGGGTTATGATAGCGCTGCACGCAGTTCTTCAGCAGGAAGGGTCGACAATGGGCGACTGGTTTTTCAATCTTTCTATGGCATGGATGGCCCTGGTCATTTTCCTGGCCACCTTTCTCATTGCGTGCAGCGTTGATTTGGTCGTGACCAGCCTCGCGGTAAACGAACGAGCCAAAGGATTCAAGGCGGTTTCGCCTGGAATGCTACCTCCATTGGGTATCCTTTTCGCCCTGCTGGTCGGCTTCATCGCCGTGGAGGTCTGGGGTAATTTCGACAAAGCAAAGACTGCAGTTACGACCGAGGCCAGCGCGCTTCGTGCTGTCGTTCTACTCGCCGGAAGTTTTCCCGAACAGAGGACGAGCATTTATGCGCTGGTCGACCGTCACATAGATGAATCCGTGAACAACGAATGGCCGGCGATGGCGCAACAGCGAATGACCCTCGAAACTTTGCCAATGGCCCTGATCGAGGCATTGCACGACACGCTCGCCCTAAAGCCCACCGATGATAGCCAGCGAGCCGCCCAGTCTGAGATGGTGAAAGAGCTTCATACCGCGCTGGATGCCAGGCGCCAGCGCATTGTTATCAGTGAATCTGCCTTAGGCACGGTTAAATGGGTGGGCATTCTGCTTCAGGGGCTGTGCACCTTGGTCGCCATTGCCGTGGTTCACAGCGACAATCGCATTGCCCGCGCCCTAACATTGACTCTCTTTGCAATAGGCGTTGCAATGTCCGTGCTGCTGATCGCAGCATATAGTCGTCCTTTTAGCTCTATCGGACCGAATTTGCTCAAGCAAGTTACCACAAGCGAGGTTCCTTTCGGTGGGTGATCTGCGAACGGACTTTGGATGGGCCGGGTCCACATAGAAAATGGAACTCTATCGACGTTCTGGAGTCTCGGCACGGTAAGAGAGGACGCGGTGATGGGCGAATGGTTGCTCAATCTTCCGATACCGTGGATGGCCTTCATCATCTTTGCGGCCAGCTACCTTATTGCTGCCTGCGTCTATCTGGCCGTGGTTCGGCTCGCGGTGGATGACCGCCGCGCTCGTGCGTTCAAGGCGTTCTCGCCTGGAATGCTGCTACCGCTTGGGACCATCTTCGGTCTACTGGTTGGTTTCGTCGCCATGCAGGTCTGGAATGACTTCGATAAGGCCGAGGTTGCGGTCGCCACAGAAGCCAGGGCACTCCGAGCCGTGGTTCTTTTCGCCGAGCTCCTTCCCGACGCGCAGAGGATTCACCTTGACACTCTCGTCAATCGTCATATTGACGAAGCGGTGAATGAAGAATGGCCGGCGATGGCGCAACATCGCCTCACGCTCGCATCCTCGCCTACCGCCCTGCTCGAAGCCCTGCAACTCACGCTCTTGATGACGCCCCAGGACGAGTCCCAACGCGGGACGCAGCGTGAGATGGTGGCGGCGTTGAACACGGCTTTGGATGCGTGGCATCGACGCATCAGCATCAGTCAATCCGGGGTAGGGCCAATCGAATGGGCTGCAATCCTGTTACTGGGACTCTGCATGCTCATTGCAGTTGCCATGGTCCATAGTGATAACAGGCTCACGTGTGCCATAACAGTGGCACTCTTTGCGACGACCATCGCCTTGTCGGCACTGCTGATTGCCGCGTACAGTCGCCCCTTTAGTGGCGCCATCTCGGTGGGGCCGGAACTCCTTAAGCAGATACCGAGCCATGCAGGCCCCAGGTCCGCCGAGCGGCGCGCTTACCTCTCGCCATTTCGACAACTTTCTACGGCGTGACAAACCGGGAATTCGCGAACGAAATCAATTTCAGCCTCACAGGTGCCAAGAAGATTACCCCTTTGCTAGGGGTGTGCGAATGGAGTATGTACGGGTCTTGTAGTTGCGGCGGCGTTCGCGGTTATCGCCTACCAGCAGCCGGTTGTCTACGAGACCCTCTTTCCTTGGCTCGCCACATCAAGCGCGCTCCTAATTTTCGCGCTCCTGTTCACTCAGCTCTCCGCTTACGTTGACCCGACCAAGCTGCCCGACATGTTCCTGATCATAATCGTGGGACTGGGGACAGTGTCGTATCTCTACTTTCTCCGCCTGCTCACGGCGACCGTGAAAAGCACATTCAGTGAGCCTTCATCCCCGCGCAGGTCATCCGCGACCATCGAACGACACGCGTTAATTGACGTTGATTCTTTTCATTATGGCATCGGCACCGCAATTGGCATGTCGCTCATCCTCGGGCTCCTCCTTTGGAAATGGTCGTGCAAGCCGGGCGAATGGGCGCACGATGATTACTCCACGTGTAGCTTCTTCACTGGGGGTCTACTCGAGCCACAACATGATTCAATACCGCCGACGAAAAGCGGAAGCGGTGCAGGGGAAGAAACTTAAGAAGAATCGGAAGAATGGGTACCCGACTTCGCCGCACGCTCTCACTAATGGAGGCTTGCCCTATTGGGATGCTTGACCAGGGGCAACCGTATTACGGAAATGCAAAGATTTTCCGCAAGAACTCATGAAGGGACCTCAGGGGTATATCTGAAAGCACCACCAGGCCGGCAGACCTGCTCGGTCTCATCGAGCGCATGGGGATTCGAGTTCGCGAGTTGCTCCGGCGTAAAGGGCACTCCCTATGATGAACCTGGTTTGCAACAGCAAAAGAATGACTTCGGGGAAGCCATTGCCTACTGGATTTGTGCCTTCACCTCCTCAAGATTGAAGCTCGCGTTCTCATCGCCGATAGCAACTACAAACCCTGATAACATTCGAGAAGGAGCCTGATTATGCGCGATTGGCTTCTCACGCTTCCAATACCATTGATGGCATTAATCATCTTTGCGGCCACATATGTCGTCGCTGCTTGCGTCTATCTGGTGGTGGTTCGGCTCGCGGTAGGTGATCGCGCTCGTTGGTTCAAGGCGTTCTCACCTGGAATGCTACCACCGCTTGGGATCATCTTCGGCCTGATCGCTGGTTTTGTCGCCGTACAGGTGTGGAGCGACTTCGACCGAGCCAAGCTTGCGGTCGCCACAGAGGCCAGCGCACTTCGAGCCGCGATTCACCTTGATGGCAGCCTCCCCGCAGAGCAGAGGACGCACTTTCGCACTCTCATGGCCCGCTATATAGACGACGCAGTTAACCGCGAATGGCCAGCTATGGCGCAGGAGCGTCTCACGCTTGGAACCTTGCCCACCGCCATGGTTGAAGCCCTGGACCTGGCGGTTTCGTGGAACGCTCAAGATGACGCTCAACGCACGGCGCATCGCGAGATGGTGGCTGCGTTGCAAAGAGCGTTGGATGCACGACGCCAGCGCATCATCATCAGTCAATCGACGGTAGGTCCGGTAAAGTGGGCTGCCATCCTGGTGCAGGGGCTCTGTGCGCTCATTGGGATCGCTATGGTCCATAGCGATAACAGGGTCACTTGCGGTATCGCTGTAACAATCTTTGCGACGGGCATTGCCCTGTCATCACTGATGATCGCTGCTTATAGCCGCCCCTTTACTGGCGACATCTCGGTCAGACCAAGCCTCCTCCAGCAGGTGATTCCAAACGAAATGGCAACTACACAGCCCAATAACCGCTGATTGCGCTTTGACTTGGGATGCGTATTTTCATCTACCCGAGGAGAGTCAGCTTGCTTGTGTGGATGTCCGCTATGGGTCATTAACGGACGCGCATCAGAGATGTCCGCTTTACCCCTAATAACGGACATGCTCCTCCTGACCATCAATGTCCGCTAAGTGCCAATAACAGACATGAACCTCGCGCCAGCGTGACGGTCCGGTCCTTATTCGACCGGCGTCAGGATGGGCGCACCCTTGTTCTTGATGAAGACCACGAGAAATTTCGCCGGATCCGTGTTGCTTGCGTTGCGACCGACAACATGAATGTCGCTGGGGCCTTCGTAGAAGGTCCGACCAGGCTGAAGGGTGACCGGTTCCTGCCCCTTGACCTGCATGATGACGGAGCCCTCTAGCACATAGACGAATGCGTTCGCGTTGTGGCGATGGACCGGGTCCACTGCGCCGGGTGGATACTCCACGATCAGCATCGCGCCGTCCTTACCGGGGATGTCGGGCAGGTCACGCGAAAACAACGTCGTCACCTTCGCGGGTTCTTGAGCGGCGGCAGAGGCCGCGAAGCTAAGAAGGAGCGCGCTCGCCAACAAAAAACGATGCATTGTAATCCTCAATCCAACCGCCACTGACGTTTACGGACGCTGTATTAGGGGCGCAGTCCGCTTCTTGCTTTGTTTGGACTTGCGCTAAAAGCCTTGTGCGCTCGGTCGTTCTCCTGACTGGCTTAACTTAGCAAGTATCAAATTAGATTGAAAATCCAACCCCCGCCCGGAGCTCTACTTCTTTGGCGGCGGCGCGACATTCTCGAGCCACCAATCGAATTTGGTTGAGCCTAGCTTGGCGTCCTTGCCCGGGATGAGCGAATTTTCGCTCAGTTTGGCGCCGGAGTAGCGGGCGTCCGGATCGGTGACGACCTTGCGCAGATCCTTGTCATATTCGAGCACGCGAGC
>DASRAT010000958.1:0-4458 GCA_035638015.1 Gemmataceae bacterium
TTTGATTAAAGGAGTTTTTGCCTTCAGCGATCTGCACGAACTGTCCATCGCGGAGGTCGTCTGACGGATTCAGCACCAGGCGTTCATCTCCTTGCAGACCGGACACAACTTCAACGTTGTTCCCAAAGTCTCTTCCCAAGGTGACCTTGTGCGCTTGCAGTGTCCCGTCTGGAAGAACCTTAACCACGTAGGTGCCGGCGCTTCGCATTTGCAACGCTTGAGTGGGAATCACGAAATCCGCTTGTGCACTGGGTGAGTTAAACCGAACCTGGACGTAAAGGCCCGGCAGCAGTTCGCCCTTGGAATTGGGCAACTCCACCTCGACCAGCAGAGATCGTGAGTTAGGCTCGACGGCGCCTGCTGTCCGCGCTACCATGGCCGCATAAACCTGGCCGGGCTTCTCAGGAATGCTAACCCACACTTGATCGCCCGCCTTGATGCCCAGAGCGCTGCTCTGCGGCACGGCGGCGTGGACTCGCAACACATCCACTTGCGACACGCTGAAAAGCGGTGACGTGCCGACATTGCTGCCTGCGCTCACGAGCATGCCAACTTCAGCATTGCGGCGAGTAACAATCCCGTCAAAAGGCGCAACAACCTTCTGGAATCCGGTCAAATCGCGGAGCCGTTGCACGTTGGCTTCGCGGTTGTGGACAATGGCTTCCTTGCTATCGATGATGGCCTTGCGGGTGTCGAGATTGGTCTTGCGACGATTGACATCCGCCTTCGCCGACGCCAACTCGGCAGTTTGGGCCTCACGATCACGAACAAAGCCTTCGTATTCGTCACGAGCCACGGTTCCCGCGTTAGCCAACTTTCCATAGCGGTCTGCCTGGTTGGTGGAATAATCCAAGTTTGCCTTGATTTTGAGAACATTGGCCTGGGCAAAGACAAGGTCGGCCTTGGCTTCCTCCAACTCCGCCTTGGACTGCTGAAATTCCGCATCTCCCTGTCTGAGCAAGGCGATGGCCTGGGCCAACTCTTGATCCAGTTCGGGTGTTTCAATCTCGGCCAGAATTTGGCCGGCTTTGACGGAGGCTCCGATGTCGACATGCCACGCCTTGAGATAACCATTGGCGCGAGCAAAAAGGTCGGTCGCTTGAAATGCCTGAATGGTGGCGGGAAGCACGATCTCCTTGGCCGCCGCTCGCTGCGGCGTAATCACCGTCACTTGGCGAGTTGGCGCCTGGGTTTCATGTTCGGCAGCTGTGGAGGTGCTTTGCTGGCGAAAGTAGAATCCCGCACCAACAACAGCCAGGACCGCGCCCGCCCAGGCGAACTTGCGAAGCCGACTCGTTGGCGTGTGCCTTACATGACCGGCATCCTTGCGAAAGGCCATCATTTGGCCTGTTTTGACGCTGATTCTTGGAAGGGTTTGAGTCAACATGGTCGTATTCCTTTTGAGTGACTTGTGTGTCTTCACAAAGGAATACCGCGGAGAATTCCGAGTCTTACACAAAAAACTATGCCGGCTATCGGCTGCCGGCCCTCGGCTATCGGCCAAACACATCCGTGAATTAGCCGAAAGCCGAGGGCCGAATGCCGATCGCCGATGTTTTATTTTTTTATTCGGCCGCCGAGAGAGGCGCACTTTTAGCCCGCAGAAGACTGTAAACCACCGGAACAAACAACAGCGTGGTCGCCGTCGCAAAGATCAAGCCGCCGATCACCGCTCGGCCCAGCGGGGCGTTCTGCTCGCCGCCTTCGCCCAGGCCCAGCGACATGGGCAGCATGCCGATGATCATCGCTAAAGCCGTCATCAATACGGGGCGTACGCGTGTCCGGCCCGCTTCTAGCGCGGCGCTGAGGGCGTCCAATCCCTCTTGGCGTTTTTCATTGGCGAAGGTGACGAGCAGAATGCTGTTTGCCGTGGCCACGCCGATGGCCATGATGGCGCCCATCAAGCTCGGCACGCTGAAGGTGGTGCGCCACAGAAACAGCATCCAGACGATGCCAACCAGCGCTCCCGGCAACGCCGTGATGATAATAAATGGATCGAGCCAGCTCTGGAAATTCACAACCATGAGCAGGTACACCAGGACGGCCGCGAACAGGATGCCCAGGCCCAGCCGGACAAACGCCGACCGCATGCTTTCGACCTGGCCACGCATGGTGATGGCGTTGCCTGGCTGCAATTGGCTGCGATAGGACTCCAGCACTTTGTCGATGTCGCGCGCTACGCTGCCCAAATCACGACCCTGGACGTTGGCGAAAATGTCATAAACCGGTTGGACGTTGTAGTGAGTCACGACCTCCGCCGCGACGCCGCGCTCGATCTTGGAGACGTTTTCCAGCAGCTGGGTGTCCTTCGCCGAAGGATTCTTGAGCGGCATCGAGTTGATGGCGTCCACGCTGTCGATCTTGTGCTGCGGGGTGCGGGTTTCCACGAGATAAGAGATGCCATTGCCCGGGCTGACCCAGTAATTGGGCAGCACTTGGCCGCTGCCGGAGAGCGACACCAGCACGCTTTCGGCCACGTTCTGCTGCGTCAAACCGAACTGCAAGGCGCGGGTCTTGTCCACCTCAATGTGCAGCTTGGGCACGTTGACGACCTGATGCAGATGCACGTCCACGGCGCCGGGGATTTTCTTGATGTCTTCGACAATCTTGGTTGCGATGGCCAGATTGTTCTTGCGGTCAGCCCCGCCGACCTGGATGTCAATCGGAGCCGGCACACCGAAGTTGAGAATCTGGCTCACGATGTCCGCCGATTGGAAGTAAAAGGTCATCTGCGGAAAACGCTGCGGCAATTCACGGCGCAGCTGAGCGACATATTCCGGCGTCGATTTGGTGTGATTGTGCTTGAGCGCAACCAGGATTTCGCCGTCCGCCTGACCCGTCGTCGAGCTATCGCCGAAAGCCAGACTGTAGCTGCGGTTGGGCAGTCCCATGTTGTCAATCAGCAACTCAATTTCGTTTTCGGGCAGTATTCGGCGAATCTCGGTTTCCACCTGGGAGAAGTAGCGTTCTGTTTCCTCAAGCCGAGTGCCCGCCGGCGTGCGAACGTGCAGGCGAAATTGCCCTGCATCCACGCTTGGGAAAAAGTCCTCGCCGACAAAGGGCAGCAGCGCCAAACCGCTCAGGACAATCACCCCAAAGGTCCCGAGCACGGCCCTGCGATGCTTGAGGTTCCAGTCGAGCAGCCCCACATAGGCGGCGCGGAATTCCTCAAAACCTTGCTCGAAAGTGTTACCGATGCTGCCGAAGAATCCTACTTGCTTGGACGAACCATGTTGATGGGCCGCAAGCTCGGATGGCAGCAGATAACTCACCATCACGGGCACGAGAGTCCGTGACAACAGGTAAGAAGCCGCCATGGCGAACACCACCGCCAGGGCCAACGGCGTGAACAGGTACTGAGCAGGTCCGTTCAGAAACAAGACCGACACAAACACGATACAAATAGTCAAGGTTGACACAAACGTCGGCCCGGCGATCTGGCTAGCGCCATCGAGAATTGCTTGCCGCAACTGCTTTCCCATGCCGAGGTTGCGATGGATGTTTTCGATCTCAACCGTTGCGTCATCGACAAGGATACCGACCGCCAACGCCAAACCGCCCAGTGTCATCACGTTGAGCGAATAGCCGAGCGCGAAAAGGATTACGATCGAAGTCATGATCGCCAGCGGGATCGACACCGCGACAATCAGCGTGCTGCGCCAGCTTCCCAGGAACAGCAGAATCATTGCCGCGGTCAGCAAACCGGCGATCACGCTTTCCGTCACTACGCCTTCCACAGCAGCTTTCACAAACAATGACTGATCGAACAGCAATTGGATATCCATTCCCTTGGGCGCGGACGCTTTAAGTTCGGGCAACATCTCCTTCACTTTGTTCACCACGTCGAGCGTCGAAGCGTTCCCGTTTTTCAGAATCGCCAGCAGAGCGCCGCGCTTGCCATCCCGGCGGACCAAGGTCGTCTGGGTGGTAAAACCGTCATGAACCTGGGCAACATCTTTCATGTAGATGGTGGCGCCGTTGACTACCTTGATCGGAATATTGTTGAAAGCATCCGCCGTTTCCGGCGTGTTGTTCAAACTCACCGGATATTCCTGGGCGCCAATCCGGGCCACGCCGGTCGGAAAGGCAAGATTGTTGGCGTTAACTGCATCGGCCACGTCCTTTGCCGTGATGCCCTTGGATTGCAGCGCCTGCGTGTCGAGATCGACCATGATTTGCCGCTCTTTGCCACCGTAAGGGGCCGGCAGCGTCAAACCTTGAATCGTCGAAAGCTGCGTTCGCAGTTGCCAAAGGCCGTAGTCGTAGACATCGGATTCCGACAGTGTCTCGCTGGACAGGCTGAGCTGCACGATCGGCACACTGGAGGCATTGAACCGTAGAATGATTGGCGGCTGCACGCTCGGCGGCATGATTTGACGAATCGCCTGGGCGACGCTTGTGACCTGCGAGACGGCAACGCCGACGTTAGCGCCCTGGTGGAAATAAATCTTGATGACG
>DASRAT010000959.1:0-2985 GCA_035638015.1 Gemmataceae bacterium
GGCGAATGTCGCGGTCATTCAAAGTAGGCGTAGTCGGGGAACTCATGGAGCAGGGTCTCCTCATCAAGAAATGGGTCCAAAGGATCACAAGGGAGATAGAGGCGGTCATCGCAGCCCCAAGCCACGTCAACGACATCGGGCGGGAATACGGCAGCAGCGGCGGAGCGACGGGGCAAAAGCTGAACGTTGGCGTCATATTCCTGGCGCCATTGGGCGAAGAGTGCGTCAACTGAAGGCTTGTTCTTGCCGGTGCAGTCAGGCCAGGCCGACCAATCGACGCTAACGGGGATTTCAATCTGGGCCTTGGGGCCGGCGGCGAAGGCGAGTCGTGCGTAAGTATCGCCGCTACGGGCCAAAATGAACATCACAGCCCAGTCGCAAGCGCCAAAACTCCGGGCAAAGGTCTCTTCGTCAGTGCTGCTTGGCAATGGTGAGTCCCCAGGATGTGTGTGAAACCAAAGGCGGCCGCACCTGGCAGGCGAAATGTCGCGTTCAAGGCAATTGTCGAAATGGTCAGCCACGGCGTCGTCCAGAAACCGGACGGTGAGGGACGTCACCTGCTGCTTGAGGGTGACGAAATCCTCCACATAAAGCAGATTGTTCTTGGCGGAAATGCCGAAGCCGCCAATTTCGGTATCGCCGCTGTGGCAAAGGAAAGCCAGTTTCAGCCAGGGCAGCGGGGCAAAAGTCAAGCATGGCTCAAACCGGTGCCGCGGCGCAGCATTCGAGGGACGCATCATCAAGGGACTCCTGAATAGGTGAAGTTGGTGTTGGCACAGAGACGGGAATTGGAGCGGAGGGAACGGGGTTGGCAGCCCGGCAAGTGGGGCAAAGATCGCTGCCATCTTGCTGTTCATCCTCGGCGAATTCACGGCTACAAGTTGGACAGGTGCACCGGCAACCAGAGCAGGCATTGCGGCCAGATCCTTCGATTTTGTGAAGACAACCGCTACAACACAGTTGGTCACAAACGGAGCACTGCGTCAGGCAGGCCACACAGCGCGTGTCGTGGCACACTTCACAAGAGCCAATGCACTCGCCGCAGTAATCGTTGGAGCAACCCTCGCAATAATGCGAGTCGTCCGCATCCATCGAGCAGCCGCAGTCGTGGCAGTCGATGCCTGAGCCTTCCCAGTCCTCTAGCGCCACATGCGGACTTTGCGCGTTATAAGTCAGCAACACGCTTCGGATCAGGCTGAAGGCATCGGCCAAACGACCTTGCTGCAAGGCAAGCTTGATGGGAATGGATGCGTCGCCGGCGCAGAGTTTTTCCTTCTTGACGTGGGGATGGGTGACATTGTCGTCATTCTCGGCAGGGAAGGGGTCCAAGGCGACGATGTCGAAACAGAGGATGTCCGCAGATTGCTTTAGCCGGCTCCAGAAAAACCGGATGGCGAAAGGCCCAAGGCTGATGTTTTTCAGCGTGATGGGTTCCGTGACAGCGGAAACGGACTTCTTTGGGAAGTCAATCTCCAAGCCGCCAATGTCATTGTCGATTTGACGCAGTTCTTCCACCAACGTTCGCAGGGGCGGAACCGTCACGGCGGATTGTTCGAGCAGGCCCTGCACCACATCTCCGGCTTCACGAAGTTGATTGAGCTGGGTCAAGATCTGGTAATTGAGGCCTGGCAAGAACGTGGCGAGATGACAGGGTTGAACCTTGTCAAGCCGGCGGCAAGCATGCTGGAACGAAAGATGCCTTTGCTCGACGCGTTCAACGGCGTTGTCCAGTTGCTGGCAGGCTTGTTCGGCGGCATGGCACCAAGCCTGGCGCAGGCGGCGCGCAGCGCGAACCAGGATTTTGTTTTCGACCATAGTTCTCCTTGCAAAGAGAAAGGCGCCGGCCAACATCATGTGAAGCTGGCCGGTGCCTCATGCCTACAGGGATCGATTACGCGGCCGGGCGGGCGCCCTGGATTTTGGTGGCGGTCATGCTGACGCGGTCGCCGTCTTGCAGGACCTGGTCGGCATTGACAGGCAAGCGATTGACGCGAATCAGGTAGTCTTCAGCCCTGGCGCCTTGCATCTTTTTGCCAAAGAGCTCGGTAACCGTGGTGCCACGCTCGACTGGCCGTGGCGGTGCCGTCCGACGGCCGGTTGACTTCGCAAATCTTGGCAGCGACGAGCTTGGCAGCGTGTACGAATCGCTCCTCGAACTCCATCCCAAGATTGAGACAAATGAGGGGCCGTTCACGCTGAGCACGGCTGCCGGACACGAACGCAAAACGACGGGGAGCTACTACACCCCCACGGCGCTCATTAATTGTCTGCTCGATGCCGCATTGGAGCCGGTTGTTATGGAGGCACTCAACAAACCGACACCGGCCGAAGCAGAGAAGGCCTTGTTGAATCTCAAAGTATGCGATCCGGCTTGCGGCAGTGGCCATTTTCTCATCGCGTCGGCGGAGCGATTGGCGAAACGACTGGCCAGTTTGAGAACCGGCGACGAAGAACCAAGCACACTTGCCATCCTACGTGCCAAGCGCGATATCATCGGTCGCTGCATCTACGGCGTGGACATGAATCCGATGGCAGTCGAGCTATGCAAGGTAAGCCTTTGGATGGAGGCTATCGAACCTGGCAAGCCGCTCTCTTTTCTCGATCACCACATACGCATAGGTAACAGCCTACTGGGCACAACGCCCGAACTTATGGCTGTTGGGTTACCTGATGAGACCTTCACCGCCATCGAAGGCGACGATAAAAAAGCATGCACAGTACTCAAAAAGCGCAACAAGTCCGAGCGTGAAGGCATTGGGGGGCTTTTCGCACAACAGGAAGCTGATACCCAGGCCATTTTGCAACAGGCGGCGGCCGCGTTGGAGGAGCTGCCCGACAACCTAACTGAAGACATTCAGGCCAAGGAACTGGCCTTCCGCCGCCATGAGGATACGGACGAGTACCGTCATAAGAAGGAACTGGCTGATGCATGGTGTGCGGCTTTCGCAATCAACAAGCACTTCCGTGAGCCTGGCCGCGATGCAA
>DASRAT010000960.1:0-15805 GCA_035638015.1 Gemmataceae bacterium
ATTCCCGACAACACCTTGACTGCAAAGCGCACAGCGCCGGCCGTCTTGGTGTCTGGCCCGAACTCGACCAGGTAGACCGCCGCGAGAATGCCGATCGGAACCGCCAACAGCGAGGCAATGCCCACCATCAAAAGGGTGCCGACAAGGGCATTGCCGATGCCGCCGCCCGGCATGCGCGCGGCGGGAGGCAGTTCCGTGAAAAGCGCCAGACTCAGCCGTTGACCGCCGCGGTAAATGAGCATGCCCAGCACGGAAAACAACGGCACCATCGCCAGCACAGCCATTGCGCCCGTGGTGACGCTCAGGATTGCGCTCAACATTGTACGCGGCGACCGCAAGCGTTTTTCCAAATCTGGAAACGGCCCCGATTCCAAGTCCTGCGGCAGCCGTTGCAGCGCAGCGGTGATGGAAATCGGCTCTGCCGCCGGCAAACCGCCGGCCACACCCATGACATGGCCCAGACCCGCTTCCGCCGGCTGCCGCGGCGCGGCCTTGTCTGAATCTTCACGCTTCAGGTGATCGCTCATCGCCGCTGGTCTCCAAAGCTGGTGGTGCGTTGCAGGATCAGCGTGCCGATGATATTGATGAGCAAGGTGATGCCGAGCAACACCAGGCCGGCATACATGAGCGCGCCTTTTTCAAGGTCGCTTGATTCCGGCCATTGATTGGCCAACAGTGCCGCCAACGTGTTGCCAGGGGCGAACAGAGACCAGGAAAAAGTGTTGCTGTTGCCCAGGAGCATGGCCAGGGCCATCGTTTCGCCAACCGCTCGGCCAAAGGCCAGGATGATAGAACCGTAAATGCCGCGCGAGGCCGTTGGCAATATGACACCGAAGATCACTTCCCAGCGCGTCGCGCCCAGGCCAAAGGCGGCCTCGCGCAATTTTGGTGGCACCGACGCAATGGCATCGCGCGAGATGGCCGTCACCGTGGGCAGCACCATGATGGCCAGGACCAACGCCGCCGGCAATAAGCCAGGCCCGAGCAGCCGAGTGCCGAAAATGCCAATGCCGCCCATCGATTCATGTAACGTATTGGAAATCGGCCGCACCAACGGAATGACGACGAAAATGCCCCACAAACCATAAACCACGCTGGGAATGGCAGCCAGCAACTCGACGATATTCTTGAGGCCAATCTCCAGCCTCGGTCCGATAAAATCCTGCGTCAGGAAGATCGCCACCGCCAATCCAAAGAGCGTGCCAATGGCCACGCCCAGGATGGAACTGTAAAGCGTGCCGCCGATTTGCGGTTGGATGCCGAACTTTTTGGCGCCGGGGTCCCACACGTCACCCGTCAGAAATTCGACGCCATAGTTTTGCATGGCTGGGTAAGCCGTGATAGCGATTTGAACGACCAGAAGGATGACAACACCTATGGCAAGGAGGGCCAACGCGTGCGTCAGCCGGCGAAACGACCAGTCAGCGGTCCGTTCGAAGGACGTGGGCGGCCGTGATATCAAATGGTTAGTGTCGTTCATGCAAAGCCGCCTATTCCGTGCCAATGCTCGCCACCGCCTGCCTGGCCTTGACCAGGGCTTCCACGGGCAGCGCTACATATTCCAGTTCCTTGCTGATGGCCTGGCCCTGGCCGGAAACATTGGTTTCCAGACAGTAGCCGAGCACGGCTTTGAGTTGGTCCGTGATGGTCTTGTCGGCGTAATTCTTGCGGCAAACCACCCAGGTCAAGCTGACAATCGGGTAAGCACCGGGTCCGCTGGGATCGGAAACGGTGGCTCCCAAAACCTTGTCGAAACGGGCCTCGGCCAGCGCCTCCTGGCTGCTGGCCAGGGTTGGCTTCACAAACTTGCCGGCGCGATTTTCCACGGCGGCAATCGGCAAATGAGACAACTCGGCGTAACCGGTTTCGATGTACCCAAACGCGCCGGGCGTTTGCTCAATAAGCGCCGCCACGCCGGCGTTGCCCTTGCCGCCAATGCCCACGGGCCATTGCACCGTTTTGCCGACCCCTGGCCCGCCCTGATCCTTACTCCAGCGTTTGTCGGCGGCGTTCAAGTGGTTGGTGAACACGAAAGTGGTCCCGCTGCTTTCGGCCCGGCGAATGAAAGCGATGGCCAGATGCGGAAACTGCACGCCGGGATTGATGGACGTTATGCCCGGATCATCCCAATAAGTGATTTGCCCCAGCAGGATGCTGACATAAGCCTTGCGCGTGAGCTGAATTGCAGGGTTGCCCGGCAAGTTGTAGCACAGGGCGACGCTGCCCCCGGTGAGCGGAATTTGCACCACCTCCACCTTGTGGCCGTCGCGGTCGCTCAATTTCTTGGCGATCTCATCGATGCGTTTTTCTTTGAGGGCTTCATCGGTGGCCCCGAAATGCACCAGGCCCTCCTCGAATTGCCGAACACCGGCGCCGCTGCCGATGGCCTGGTAATTGACGCGGACATCGGGGTGGAGGCGGTAATATTCCAAGAACCAGCGCTTGTAAAGGGGAGCCGGAAAGGTCGCGCCGCATCCTTGAATGGTGACGGTATCAGAGGGGCCGCAGCCCGCCATCCAGACTGCCGCCGCGGCCAACAGGATTTTCCAGCGTGGGGTAATCATGATGGGGCATGGTCCAAATGGTTTCGCGCTGTGCCATGTTTTGGTTAAGCACGAATGGACCCGGGGTCAACGTGTGCCCCGCGCATTCCGCAAATCGTCGCGGAATCTTCATGGATTCTTAACGAAATGGGCCGAAAAGGCAGATTTCACGGGGAAAAAGAGCGATGGCTTGAGATGAATGCATAGGCGGAATCAAAGAAACAACCCTTGTTAACGCGGCAGTGGTGACCCAATCCGGTCACTCCCTACCCACGCTCGCAACACTTCCGGCACGATAATCGATCCATCCGCTTGCTGGTAATTCTCCATGATCGTCAGCAGCGTCCTGCCGACGGCCACGGCAGTACCATTAAGCGTGTGCACAAAGCGCGTGCCTTTGAAGCCCGCGCCCTTGTAGCGGATATTAAGCCGGCGGGCCTGGTAATCGGTGCAGTTGGAGGTGCTGGTGACTTCACCGTATTCGCCGTCTTTGCCACGCCCCGGCATCCAGGCTTCCAGGTCGTATTTGCGATACGCCGGGCCGCCCAGGTCGCCGCTGCATGTATCAATGACGTGATACGGCAGGCCGAGTTTGGTAAAGATCTCTTCCTCGGTCGCCAGCAGTTCCAAATGAATCGACTCACTTTGTTCGGGCGTGCAGAATGCGAACATCTCCACCTTGGTAAACTGGTGAACGCGATAGAGGCCGCGTGTGTCACGGCCCGGCGCCCCGGCTTCCGTGCGGAAGCAGTGCGATAAACCCACATACTTGAGCGGCAGCTTGGATTCGTCTAACATCTGATCGCGGTGCATGCCGCCGAGGGTGATTTCGGCGGTGGCAATGAGACAGAGATCGCTGTTGGCGATGGAATAGATTTGCGTCTCCGGGCCGCGCGGGATGAAGCCGATGCCTTCCAACACATCAACGCGAGCCACGTCGGGAGTAATGATCGGCGTGTAGCCCTTGGAACGCAGCACGCCAATGGCGAATTGGCACAACGCCAATTCCATGAGCACCGCTTCGTTTTTTAGGAAGTAGAATTTCTGCCCAGCCACAGCGGCCCCAGCCTCGAAATCGACCAAGTCAAGTGATTCTGCCAAGGCAACATGATCCTTGGGCGTGAAGTCAAATTTGCGCGGCTCGCCGACCTTGCGCAACACCTTGTTGCCGGTCGGATCGGTGCTGACCGGGGCATCAGGGTGCGTCATGTTGGGGATGCCGTTCAGCGCTGCCTTCATGGCGACTTCATTTTCGCGCGACTTGGTTTCCAGAGCGGCCACCTTCTCGCGCAACTCGCGGCCTTCTTGAATGAAGGTTTGCTTCTTGTCCTTGTCTTTTTCCTTGGGAATCAGCTTGGAGATTTCGTTTTGCCGCTGCTGGAGAACTTGCGTTTCGCCGATGAGCTTGCGGCGCTCGTCGTCGAGGGCGACGACGCGATCCACGTCGGCCTTAACGTTGCGATTGACGCAGTTGGCTTTGACGGCGGCGAGGTTATCGCGAATGTAGGCGGGGTCGAGCATGGGTTTGTCCGGTCAATCCTTGAAAGGGTAATGAAAATCATCTGGAGGTTAGGCTCTTACTTCTTCTCGGCTCGTTTGAGCACCGCCAGAAAAGTCCCAGAATCCGGCGCCGTCTTGAACTCCGTCGGCCGCTTCTTACCCTGCATGTCGAAGCATGATTTCAAGGTATCACCTTGAATTTCATAGATGCCAAGCATGGTCGTGCCCTTGCCTTCGCCTTCGGTAACGATGGCATCGACCGTCGCCGGCTTCTTGCCGGGATCGAGTTTCTGTGTTCCCGCCTGGAGGACCATGTCGCCGATCTTGACCGTAAACTTGTCTCCCTGGAAAATGATGATTTGCTCCTTTGGATCTTCCTTCTTGCCGTCCATCTCGACAGAGACGAATTTCCAGGTTCCCTGGATTGCATCTTGGTCCCTTGCAGCTGCCTCACCTTTTTTCTGCGCTGCAGCGGGCGGCAGAACAATCGAGGCGCACACCAGAGCAACCACCAAGCCGAACGAAATCCGCATCGCCATTTTTTTCTCCTTTAGTCGATTTATGCATAACATTAAGCTTTGAGTGAATCTGCCCAACCCGATCTATTGTAGTAACGCCGGCATTCCAGTCATTCTCCTACCATTCCGCCTCCGGATACTGCTCCGGCGCGTTGCCTTGCTTCCCAACCACGCGCGGCTTGTGCATGCGCGGGTTCGGCGGGTCGATCTTCTCGAGCTTGACGTTGAATTTCCAGCTGTCGCCGTAGTCGAACAGAAATGTCATAGATTGGCCCGGCTGTAGAGGCAAATTGCCAATGGGAAACTCGTCAGTAAATGGCCCTTCGTCACAGTGCGGATGGTTGATTCGAGCCGTTTTACCAAGGTGATCGCGAAAAGAGAAATCATAAAGATGATCGTCATCGAAATCGACGGCCTCCAGAATCGCGGCCGCGAGGTCGTCGAGTGTCAGGCTTTCCGGGATGGCGATTTGCCTCCACATTTTGCCCAAGGAGAGCTTGAAGATGAAGACACCCTCGCGGAGCTCGGGCTTAGGCAGCACCAGGTTCTCACACCACTGTGGAAAATACGGTTGGAGGATTGGCTGCCAGGCGCCGAACGCGGGCGTTTCGCCCTCGTTCACCGTTAGAAGTTCGTAATCCTGCTTATTCATCAAGGCAAAGAAGGCGTCCCCGAAAAGCGTATGATTCACGGCCGCCGGACACCAGGGCAGCACTTGTGGGGACGGATGCTCGACTTGAAACAAACCAAAAAGGTCGGCCAGCGCGAGCAGGTAAAAACGCCGAGCCAAGAAGTACACATAAGTCGGCCTGCGCAAATCGAATTTCTTGCCTTTTTTCGGGAGGGACAACCACGCATTCAAACACTGGCTGAAGCTGTCATTGAACATTCGACTGGATTCGCCAATCATGGCGTCGTCGCCGTGCAGGAATGCAGCTTCCATCAAGGTGAAATACTGTTCGGTCGGATTGAGCCGGTTCCATTGTTCATTCAACGCATCATCCAGGCGGAGACGCGCTCTGTCGCCGACGCCGTCCACCATCGTCAAACCGGTGGCTCGCAGCAACAGGTGCAAACCCTGAAGGTAGGGATGCGATCTCAGCTGCGGCCGTTTCAGGAGCAGCCGCAACGGTCGGTTCAGGCGCTCGTCGAGAATGGGAATCGCTTCAATCGGCAACAAGTTGTATTTGCCGCAAGCGCGGACTTCCTCGGTCCCGACATATTGTCGGACAACCTCAAAATCCCGCAGAATCGAACCGGGATGCTCCAAGTCAATTGTCGTCTCCTTAAGGGTTTGCTTCAGGTCCGTTGTGAAGTTAAGTTGGAGCATGGCGAGTCCTTTCTGAGCTTAGGGTGCTGATTGGCGCTTCTGCTGATTCGTTATACGATACGTCCTTGGCGCGTCACTGATATGCTTGGCAATCTCCCATGTTGCGGCGATTATGGGAGTCAAGATCGGTCCATCCGGTTGTTGCCCTCGCTGGCGAACGTACATTAGCTTGCAGCGAAACATCTCAACAATGGATAACTTCTCAATTGGAGTGTCCTCTCATGTGGGTCCGCCAATCCGATCTCGACGTCGGCGGCGAAACGCTGCCGATTCCCAGCCGCATCGCCTCCAACGAGGAATTCATCCCGCCGCCGCAGTCGCCGCAGCAGAAGGAGTATGAAGCCCGGCTGCTCGCGCTCAGTGATGTGGCGGCCAAGAAGCAGGGTCTCAGCCGTCGCGATTTCCTTCGGTCCGGCAGTGGCATGGCGGCCGCCTTGTTCGCCCTCAATGAGGTCTTCGGCGATTGCTATGATGTGGACGCCGAGGAGATACAGAATCAGCAGGCGTTCGCCGAGAAGTGGCCCAAGAATCAGTTTATCTTTGACATTCAGACGCATCACGTCGATGTCGCCCGTAAATGGTACGAGACGCCCGAAGGCAAGGCGACCGCGGGGTTCTTCCGACTGCTGCGCCCACAAGCCAAGGATTTTCAGGGCAGCCTGGAACTGCTCAATCGCATTCATTACGTCAAGGAAATCTTCGGCGACAGCGACACGCTCATGGCCATCATCAGCGGCGTGCCGACGCGCGACTGGAATCAAAACCCGCTGCCGCCCGATCAGATGGCCGGCACTCGCGACTATGTCAACGGCCTGGCCAATTCGCAGCGTGTGCTGTCGCACGGCTTGCTGCGGCCCAATCTCGGCAAACCTGAACTGGAGGAGATGGAACGGCAAGTCAAGAAGCTCAACGTCTGCGCCTGGAAATGCTACACCGGCGCCGAGATCGGCGAGCAAGCCTGGTTCCTCGACGATCAAAAGGTCGCCTATCCCTTCTGGGAGCGAACGCTGAAGCTGGGTGTCCGCAATGTCTGCGTTCACAAGGGCCTGCCGCTGGGCGCCTTTAACGAACGGGCCTGCACGCCGTTCGATCTGGAGCGAGCCGCTCTCGATTTTCCGCGGCTCAACTTCATCGTTTACCACTCCGCCTACCGCGGCACCGGCCTGATCAGCCGCGGCACCGGCAAACCCGTCACCGATCCCAACGTCAAGGATCCTCAGGAAATCCCGTGGATCAGTGACATCTTCCGCATCCTCCGCCGTAATCCGAAGATCAGCAACATCTACTTCGAGCTGGGCAGCACCTTCCAGCAACTGTCGATGTCCGACCCGGTCAAGTGCCAGCACATGCTTGGCCAGATGATCCAGACTGCCGGCGCCGACCACATCCTCTGGGGGACAGACTGCATCTGGGGCGGCAGTCCGCAAAGCCAGATCGACCGCATGCGACGGCTGCGCATGAGCGATGAGTTGATGAACAAGTTTAAGTACCCGCAGTTGACCGACGCGATCAAGAATCAGATTTTTGGGTTGAACGCGGCCCTGGTGTTCAACGTCAACGTCAAGGCGAACCGCAATGCCATCAAGGCCGACAAGCTGACGGGTTTGCGCGAGGAGTTTCGGCGTAATCCCCAGGGGACGAACACGCAGTATGGGTGGGTGTGGACGGAGGATGGCGGGGAGCCGACGGTGCCGGTGGGGAATGGGTGACTACAACGGTAGATTGTCGCGGCCACCCGGCGAATCGAGTCGTCGAGAGTTGCCGTTAATTCCACCTACGTTGGAGTGGCGATGCTTGATTGGGTCAAAAGCTTGTTCAAGCGATCCATCCCCGGTTCAAATCGCTCGCCGAATTATGCGCGGGCGCCAAAAGATTGGATGAACATCAAAGACTGGGACCGCTACTGGTCGGAAATACTGGCTGATGTATTTTGGAAAAACCACAATCTCGATTCATGGATTTTCGAGCATACCACGCTGCATTACATTCAAAGCGTGGAGAAACGTGAAGGCCATCGGGTGCTGCTCGCGGGCAATGGCATCTCGCCTGAACCGTTCGGTTTGTCCCACGCGGGCATCGACGTGACCGTTGTCGAAGTCTCGGAAGTGGCGTGTGAGTTTTTGTCCTCCTTTATAATAGACGCTCTAACGCTTGGGGCAATGTTCCCAGTGTACGATGAAGTGAAAACGCCAGAAGGGTGGCTGCAGCGCACGTTGAATCTAGAGAAAAGCGCTACACGTGCAGTCGGAGAAAAACGCGCCGGTGGCAACGTTGCCATTGTCAAAGGCGATTTGTTCGAATTCGAGCCTGACCAGCTGTTTGACGCCATCATATCCAAGCGTGCCTACCAAGGATTTCCGGCGGACCGTCGTCAGGAACTTGCCAACCGCTTCTTTCGCTGGCTTCGGCCGCGCGGAATAGCCTGCGTGCTGATGCACAACATCCGTGACAGAGAGCCTTACGAAGCCCCTTTTCACAAAGCCGGTTTCGCGAGGGCCTCGCACTGGACTTATCCTGTAGACCACGAAAAGCAGGTATTATTCTGGCATGGCAGCGGCTAGCAGGTTCGGCGCAGCTGGCAGCAGTTCGCTGGCGATGTCATGTTCCAATTGACCATCAAGGACGCCGCATCTTTAAGGTCGCACTATGCGACCTTATTGGCGTCGAATGCCAGATGCGGTCGCAAATTGCGACCGCATCCAAGCGTGAAGTTCTGTGCGCGGTCCACGTCGGCCTTACGGCTCGACGCTCGCCGCCGGATAGGTTGGGCACTATGTCCCGCCTGCAACTCGATACTGTCCCGCCAGATTCACCTTGTTCAGCGACTCCTCCAGCCGTTTCTCGATCTCTGGCTTTTTGTGCCTTAAAACCATGTTGACTCCATCCTCGACAAGCCCTTGAAATGGCCGCACGGCATTGCCGTGCAGACGCAGGTCGTTAATCTCCAGCCGGCCGATGCTGACCTTGGAACCGGTCAGCCGTTCGCCGGCCTGGGCCGACGCTTTGAAGGTCAAGTAGATGAGGCCGGTGCCGGTGAAGGTCTTGCTGCCGATCAGCAGCGGCACCTTGTGCTGGAAGGCAATCATGGCGGACGCGCGGCCTTCCAGGGTGAAGCGGCCGTTGTCATAGGTCAGGCTGCTAATTTCGGCGCCGAGGTAGGTGGGCGGGTTGTCGAGCCAGAGCCAGGTGTTGCCCTGATGCCAGCCTTTTTCCTTGCTGTCGTGCGCCGCCAATTCCTTTTTGATCACGTCGGTGACCAGCCTGCGGACGATGGCATTGTCCTGGGCACTTACTTCGGGGAGAGCCGCCTGGTGGACCAGCACCAGGGCGGCCAGGGTAAGCAGGTAGCGAGACATGGCATTCTCCTGGGCGTAGTCAGCCAGTTCAAAACTTGAGCTGGTATTTGGACATCGAGCGGTTGATTTGACTGATGATGTCCGCCTTGTGGTTCTGGAACGCGGTGTTGGCGATATCGGCCAGCAGTTCATTGCTGTCCGCCAGCTCCGCGGGGGCCTGGATGTTGAGCTTCAGAATGGTGAAGTCGCAATCCGTCAGGGTGGGCGCCACGAAATAGTCGGAGCCTTGTTTCTCGAATTTCGCGACGCCGCGGACGGTCAGCTTGGCCGCCACATCGGCGTTGATGTTGACCGACTGGCCGTCTCGCGTCCAGATGCCGGTGATGCGGAAGTCGCCTACCACCGTGACGGCGGACTTGACGGTGTCGTTCTTGAGTTCAAAGGAAGTGACGTCAACCTGGATCTTTTCGGGATAAGGCAATTCCAGGTGGCCCTGAAAGCCGCCCTGGTTGATGGCCAGCTTGGTCTTTTTGGCCTGGGCCTGGGCTTCTTTTTGAGCGACGCTCGAAAGAAAACGGCGAAAGCCCGGATCGTCGTTCGCGGAGGACGGAACGGCAAAGAGGGCAACGGCGAAAAGTGCGATTGGAGCGAGTTTGCGAAGCATAGGTTCTCCCAGATTTGGCGGTGTCGTGATCCACCCGTCTTCCCGGCGGGCACCCCGATTCTAGGGGTCAAGGCAATGGAAAATCATTGAGAATTGATGAGAAAATGAGACGGAAGCGGGGCGGAAATGAGGGATTTGGGGGGGTGGCAAGATGTGGTATTTGGGGACTTGAGACTGGTGACCGTGAATGGAAAGCGTAGATGTAACAGTAAGATCAAGCTCGCCCGGGCTTTCACGCCAAGGAGATTGAACGATGCTCAAGCGGATCACGCTCGTTGTGCTGTTGATGCTCCTGTGCATTTCAGGGTCGGTGTTGCCCGCCGCCCAAGACAAAGGCGGCGCGGCCAAAACGGACCTGGAGAAATTCCAGGGAACGTGGGTCTTTGTCACGACCGAGGAGGACGGCAAGCCCGGTCCAAAGTTTAAGAGGGGCAGTCCCATTCAAACCATCACGTTTCAGGGCGACAAATTCGAAGTCAAACAAAACGCCACAGTGGTCCAGGCCGGTACGCAAAAGCTCGATCCCAGCAAAAACCCAAAGACGCTAGATGCCACCGTCACGGAAGGCGAAGGTAAGGGCACGATCCAGCTCGGCATTTATGAGATGATGGGCGATAGCCTCAGGGCATGTTTTGACCGCCAAGGCAAATCGCGGCCGACTGAATTCAAGGCGAATGCCGGCTCCGGATACTACCTGGCGACCGTGCTGAGGGACGTAGGCAAGGGTGTGAGCCGCAACGATCCGAGTATTGTTTACGACGAGCCATTTCCAATGAACACCGGCTTCAAGTCATACAACGGCAAAGCCTACGACAAAGCATTTCTTTGCATCGGCCCAAAAACCAAACTCGTTTTGCCGGACAAAAACACGGAAGTTGGGCAGCACGACCTCGCCGATGTTGTTCACATTTTCATGGAAAAGCGCGCTTCTATTGGAGGACACTTCGCGTTCCCCACAAGTATCACGACCTATCGCAACCGTTTGGGGTGTGCAGTCAAGCTGGAAAAAGGTGCAATATTGATTGGTTCTTGGGGGGAATACGGTTTCCTTGAGGGAGCGGTGGCCATGCGCTTGCTTATAATGGTGCCTCCCAAGGTAGACGTGGAACGGCAAGTCGGCCTGATTGGCGGCTATGGGGGTAGAGCTGCGCAGGACCGCGCGCCAGAGATGATCAACCCGACCCGCGACGATCCCAAACCGGCCCTGACCAAAACAAAAAAGGACACCCCCGATTGCTGGCTGCCGCCTACGGCGGAGGATGGCTGGCACGAGATTCCGGCAGTTACCGATACTTCACGGCGCGTCAGCGAAGGGTTGAAGGTTAAGAAGTAGGCTCACTTGACCGGGGAAGCGCGAATCGTCAACTTAACTTGCGTGTTAGTCCGGTCGCTTACGCTCGCGGCTCGCCAGCGTTAGCTACGGCGCTTGCTTAGTAGCTCGTTGGCAGGATAGACCCGATAATGCCCCACAAACTGGCACGGCACGGCCGAGACATCCAAAAATTCCCTGGCACGGCTCTCCCGTGCACGCGGCAACACGGCCACTTCACCGACCTGCAACTTCGGCAATTCACAGAACCCGTCCACCTGAATGTTCACAAATTGATCCGGCTTCAACTGGGCCCGCAGTTCAGGATCGAGATAAAAAATCACCGACCCAATCCGCTCCTCCAGCACCAACAGCCGCGACGGCAAATGGCCTTGTCGATTGATGTGTCGGGCCAGTTCACGTCCTGACATTTCCGCGGCCACGTCCGGCATCAGAGCCGTCATGATAAACAGGAAGATGGCCGCCACGGCAAAGGTCGCCGTCGCCAGCGCCCGTGTAGCTTGCCCGCGCCACAGCCACAACAGCGGCAACAGCATGACAAGGACAACAGCCGCACAGCCAATCCACACGCCCCGGAAGTGAAAATCAAATCGCCTTTGCAGCACAAAAACGGCCACCGGCATGGCAGCGGCGAGGCCAGCGCAGGACATCGCCAGCGCACGCGTCAACATCCACTGACAACCCTCCGACAACATGCCTCGCCGATAACGGTCCCAAAGGTCGGCGGCCAGCAACGCCACCACCGGGAAAACAGGCAGCAAGTAGGTGAGCAGCTTCGAGCGAGCCGTGGACAAAAACAGTAAACCGCCCAGCAAATAGGTCCAGCACATGGTGCGGGGGGAATCGAGCGTCACGCCGGCATCCCGCCGCCGTTGCCACAAATCGCGGACCGCGGTGGGCAAAAAGCCGATCCACGGCAATCCACCTGCCAGCAACAGCGGCAAATAATACCACCAGGGTGCATTGCCGTGTTGCTGAGTCGCGGTCACGTAGCCCAGGACATGCCGCTCGATGAAGTAGTAGTAGCAGTATCCCGGATTCTGAATTTCCATCATGACGTACCACGGAGCGGCCACCGCGGCGCCCATCAGCAGTGACATTGCCATTCCCAGGCAAAGGCGGAAACGCAATGTTCGCGTCGCCACCAAAAACAGACCCACGCCGACAAAAACAATGGCCGGGCCGATTAAACCTTTGGCGAGAATGGCCAATCCGATCCAGACCCCTGCTAACAAATACTGGCGAACGGCGCCACCTTGGTTCGTCGCGTGCCCTGCATTCCAGAACGCGAGCAAAACCAGATTGGTCCAGCCCACCAGCGCCACATCATGTACCGGCGCCTGCGCCAGGGCCAACGGCATCAACAGCGTCATATGAAACATGCCAGCCAGCAAACCAGCGTTACGGCCAAACCAGCGCCAACCGAGCAGCATCGTGGTCAAGCTGCCAAACAGGGCGAACAATAGCCCCGGCAAGCGAACGGCCGCTTCGTTCATGCCGAAGATCCGCAGTGAAATCGCCTGAGCCCAAAAGAAGAGAATCGGCTTGTCGCTAAACGACACGCCCAGCAAATGTGGCTGCACATAATCGCCGCTTTCAACCATCTCCTGGGCAATGGCGGCGTGCAGACCTTCGTCGGGATCGAGAAACGGAATGTCGAGAAAGAGCGGGTAGCCAAACATGATGAAGGCCAGGACCGCGAGCATCGCAATCCAAAGCCATGAACTGCCCGCCAGGGCGGTGGCAGTTCCATTGCAGCGGTTGTCGGGTTGGCCTGTCAGTATTGTGAGGTTATTTTGCACAAATCGATGATCGGATGCTGGTTCCTCCCTTCATGTGTGCAAATGGTGAAGCCGACGACGACACGGACCACCCTGCTATTATAATCGGCACAACGGAACCAACCGCAACCGCGAGATTGGCATTATTCCCAGCCATTGGGCCACAACGGGAAATCAGATCAACCCGATGACATGCTGTATCTAAATGATTTCACGCCAATTGAAGCTGGCGACCGCATTGATACGAGTTAGTTATTAGCATAACATTCAATCCTATAATGATTTAAGTCCAAACTCAATTCGTGGCTCAATGGCGTTGGCACGGTGATTGCTTTCTTATCGATCATGAAAGAATGACAAACGCCCAACCGATGCACGGTGTGCTAGCAATGGCCGGGCATTGGCTCGAACCAATCTGTTTCCGGGAAACAGCTCAATATAAATGGTCGCACGGATCGTGAGTGTGACGCGGAACCCGGGCTTCGCGAGAGGCCCGGGTTCTTTTATTTTTGCAGGTCGATTGAGCCGATGTCATTGCGACATCTTCCGCTATCTTGTCTTGGTGTTCACCGCTTCACACCAAGGAATAGCACACCATGACCAAGAAACTTCGCTGGGGCATTTTGGGCGTCGCGTCAATAAATGACCGCCTGTTTCCTTCGTTCGCCAAGGCCAATAACGTTGAATTGCGGGCCATCGCCAGCCGCTCGCCCGAGAAGGCCAAAGCTGCCGCCAAGGCGGCTGGCATTCCGGTTGCGCACGGCAGCTACGAGGCGCTGCTGGACGACAAAGACATCGACGTGATTTACAACCCGCTGCCCAATACGCTCCATGACCAGTGGACCCGCAAGGCGGCCGAGCGTGGCAAACACGTCCTGTGCGAAAAGCCGCTTTGCCCCACCGCCGCTGAAGCCCAGGCGTTGGTCGAGTTTTGCCGTGGCAAGGGCGTCAAGCTCTTGGACGGCTTCATGTGGCCGCACCACCCGCGCACACAGCGGCTGCGTCAACTCATTGACTCCGGCGCCATCGGTGAAGTGCAGCGCGTTGCCGGCTCGTTCACCTGGCCGATGCGGCCTATTGATCCCACCAACATTCGCATTAAACGCGACATGGCAGGCGGCAGCCTGCTGGATGTGGGTTGCTACTGCGTCTACGGCATCCGCTGGGCCTTCGGGGCCGAGCCGGTGAAGGTGTATGCGACGAGCCGTTACCAGCACGATGTCGATACGGAAATGAATGGCCTGGTGTGGTTGGCGGATGGCCGCGTCGGAGCCTTCGATTGCAGCTTCACGATGCCAATGCGGCAATGGCTGGAGATCACGGGGACCGACGGTGTGATTCGCGTTCATGATATGTGGCTGCCGGCAAAACGGGCCACGTGGACCATCGAGCGCATCGGCGGCGAGCCGGAGGTGCACGCGGTGGACGGCGAAGATCAGATTCAGCACATGCTTGAGGGTTTCAGCCGCAGCATTCTGGAGGGCAGTGCGGTGCGACCCGATCCGAGCGAGGCGGTGAAGACGCTGCGCGTGTTGGATGCGCTGGCGGCGTCGGCACGCAATGGGGACGTGCGACAGGTATGAACGTGCAATGGCGGTTGCATGGCGCACGTGTTATATTGATGCGAGAAATAGGCAAACTCCACCTCCCGACCAAGCGAGGGGCACGCAATGTCTGTAGCACAGTTGCTCAAGCCTGAGTTCACGGTAGACGAGTATCTGGCTCTGGAGCGGGCTTCGGATCAACGTCTCATTTACCTGGACGGCGAGATTTTCGCCATGGCGGGCGAGAGCGGAGAGCATGCCGACATCACATCCAACATTGTAATTACCCTTGGCAATCAACTAAAAGGCAAGCCCTGCCGAGTTCGCAGCAAGGACACCAAAGTCCGCAGCGGCATCATGCCGATGTCCGGCCTCAGCGTTCGCGGCATGTTTTCCTATCCCGACATCGTCGTGATCTGTGGCGAGCCCGAATATCACGACGCTCATGAAGACGTGGTGATCAATCCCAAGGTGATCGTGGAAACGCTGTCCGAATCCACCGAAGCATTTGACCGCGGCGAGAAATTCGAGCGCTACAAAACGTGGAACCCCACGCTTAGCGATTATTTGTTGGTTTCGCAGACCAGCTATGAGATCCAACATTCATCGCGGCAGGCGGACGGGACTTGGTTGACTCGCGTTTACAAGGGGCTCGATGCCAAGGTGGAGATTGCGTCGATTGATTGTGTGTTGAGGCTGGCGGATATTTATGATCGGGTGAAGATCGCCGCCAGCTAGTTTTGACCCCGGCAGGGGTCTCAGCCATTAGCCGGAGGTTGAGCGCAGCGACACCTCCGGTGTTTGGCCATACCCACCATTCCGATCCCGAAGGGATCGCAGCAGGACTCGCTGCGACCCCTGCCGGGGTCGGAACATTTCTTGCATCACCCTGGCCGTCGGTGTCGCTGCGCTCAACCACCGGCTAATGGCTCCGATCCCTCCGGGATCAAAAACTTGACCGTCAACATAGTCAATTTCCCTTCTTTAACTCCGGCACCTGCACCGGACTCTGCAAATACCCAATGAGCGCCCGCACCTCGTCCTTGGTCAACCCATTGAGCAACCCGTCCGGCATCATCGACACATTGCTCGTTTTCATGCTGTCGATCTCATCACGGGCCACGGTCAGCGTTTCGTTGACCGTCAGCACCGTCAACGCCGCCGGCGTTTCACCGCGGAGGATGCCGGTGACGACGCGGCCGTTTTTCATTTCGATGACGGTGGACGCGTATTCCTTGGGAATCACGGCGCTGGGATCGATGATATTCTCCAGCAAATAATCGAGATTGCGGCGGTCTG
>DASRAT010000961.1:0-4200 GCA_035638015.1 Gemmataceae bacterium
TGATAGTCGTCGTCTCATCCCTCGCGGCTGCGTTGCCCGGACCACAGGACAAATCGGCCGACGACATTTCCGCCGACCGCATCAAGGCAGCAGTCGCCTACCTTTCCAGCGACCGCCTCGAAGGACGCGCCCCCGGCACCCGCGGCGAGATCCTCGCCACCGAGTACCTTGCCGGCGAGTTCAAAAAGGCCGGCCTCAAGCCCCTCGGCAAAGACGGCACCTACTACCAGCCCGTCCCGCTGGTGAAAGTCGTTACCAGCCCAAAATCGACGCTCGTGGCCGTGAAGGATAAAACCACGCTCAGCATCCCTTGCGAGGAAGGCTTCGCCGGCACCAGCCAAACGCAGAAAGAACTCGAAGAATTTGACGCCGAGGCGATCTTCGTCGGCCACGGCATCACCGCGCCTGAGTTCGACTGGGACGATTACAAGGGCATAGACGTGAAAGGAAAAATAGTAGTCTGCTTCACCAACGAGCCGCCCTCGGATGATCCGAAATTCTTCGGCGGCACCGCCCTCACCTATTATGGCCGCTGGACTTACAAGTTCGAGGAAGCAGCCCGGCGCGGGGCCAAAGCGTGCTTCATCATCCACACGCCCCAGACCGCCGGCTATCCCTACTCCGTCGTCCGCCAGCTCGAAAACGCCCAGCTCAAACTGGAACCCGGCCAGCCAGCGTTAGCTTTCGCCGGCTGGCTCTCCCGTGAATCGGGCGAAAAGCTCCTGGAGCTCACCGGCCGCACTGTCGACGGCGCCCTGAAAGAAGCCGACAGCAAGGGCTTCAAGGCCTACTCGCTCGGCATCAACCTCAAGGGCAACTTCCCAACCCGCGTGGAAAAATTCGTCAGCAACAACGTCGTCGGCATGGTGGAAGGCAGCGACCCGACCTTGAAATCAGAGGCGGTCATCTTCACCGCCCACTGGGACCACCTCGGCATCGGCCGGCCCGTCCTTGGCGACAAAATTTACAACGGCGCCGCCGACAACGCTACCGGTTGCGCATTGCTGCTCGAACTCGCCCGTGCCTGGTCCGCCCAGAATCCCAAGCCGAAGCGCTCCGCCATTTTCCTGGCCGTCACCGCCGAGGAAAAAGGCCTGCTCGGCTCGAAATACTACGCCCAAAACCCGCTCGTCCCGCTGAGCAGGACCGCGATCAACTTCAACTTCGACATGATCCTGCCCCTGGGCGTGCCCGAATCGATCGTCGTCTCCGGAGCGGAACGCACCACCGCCTGGCCAATGGTCAAGGCCGCCGCCGAGAAAAACAAACTCGAGATCGAAACCGACCAGCGCGCCCATCTCGGCATCTTCTACCGCTCGGACCATTTCTCGATGGCCCAGGCGGGCGTCCCCGCCTTCTCCGTCACGGCAGGCATGAAGATCAAGGGCAAATCCAAGGAGTTCGCCATCAAGGCCTACAAGGAATTCAACGATTACGCCTACCACCAGCCCCAGGACGAGATGCGGCCCGAGTGGGACTTCTCGGGCTTTGTGGTGTTGGCCCAGTTTACGCTCAATGTGGCTCGTGATGTGGCTAACGCGGAAGGGTTACCGACGTGGAATGCGGGGGATGAATTTAGGGCGGCGCGGGATAAGCAAGGGCCGAAGTAAATCGGGCCTGGACTTCCGCGCACAAACATGCCGGCTCACCTCGTCGCCGCATGGCGGCGAAGACAAGGTGATCGGAGTGTGTGGTAGCCGGCGCCGCACTGGGGATTGGGATTGCGGCGGCGCGACGTTCATGCAGGTCAAGGGGCTTACTTTTTCTTCGCACCAGCCTTTGGCGTCGGCTTGGCCGGGGACTTGGCCTTTGCTTTCTTCTTGTCCTTGCCCTGGGAGTTGTTGCCTTTGGCCATTGTCAAATCCTTTCATGAAAGGTGTTATGCAAGCATCACCGCTTGCTGTTCCTATCATAAGAAGATTCGCGCGCCCTCAAATCCCTTCGGGCCATTTTGTGCAATAACTTGGCTCCGTTACTTCTCGCGGCCGTATAACAACACTTTGAAGCCAAACTTTTACCTGGAGACACCACGATGGCAGGCAGGCAAAGCAAACTCCGCATTGAATCGCTCGGGGAGCTCAAAAAGACGTTTGCCGCCCATCCGGATAGTGAGTTCGGCCTGTTGATTCGGAGCGAGCGCAAGGTCGAGATGGAAATCGATGCCAAGGTGATTGGTGAACTGCAAAAATTGCTGCAAAAAGCCGTCGGCAATCGTGAGGAGGAAGATTACTAAGACGAGGGGAAACCTATATCACCGTGAGCGATTCTGTAGCGAACGTAGGACAGGATTCCGATCCTGTCCAGGCTAGTGGACAGGATCGGAATCCTGTCCTACAGCCACATCGCGTTACAGCAACTGGCAAAGGGGAATCCAATGTGCCGCTAAGCAAATTCGATCTCAGCTTTGCCCGACATACCTCGGCAGCGGCCAAACAAAAGTGCTCCACACCTTCAGCATGTCGGTGCCCATCAGCGCGGCGGCCAGCAGTGTGCGCGGATGTTGGCGGTATAGACGAAGCGGCAGGGGACCAACTGGTGACGTGTGCTAACTTCCTTCCGGCGTCTTCACGCGGAATTCACGGCCCACCATCAGCGCCGCGCCAATGACGGCAAATGCCAAACTCGCCACCAGCAGGATTTCCACGCATGACAGGGCACTGGGAGCGGTATCCAGATCGATGGACCAACCCTTGCTGTCGGCGGGGTTCAGCCATCGGACCGCCAGGACACGGAAGTAGAACATCACAGTGAGCTGACGGACCACGGACGCGAAGTTGGCCAGAATGCCTTCGAAGGCGACGATGTAAGCCAATCCGGCAATCAGCGAACGCCGGGTCAACATGCTGACCGCGCCAAACAGCGAGCAATAGCCCACCTGGGCCAGCGCAAACAGGGCTGCTGCCTTCGGCACCCGTTCGGTCAGTACCTCACCCCACAATTTGTCCGTGTTCCAGTAAATGACGATGTAAGCCAAGGCCGTAAACGCGGCAGTGATGGTGGACGTCACGACAATCGTCACGGCAAGCTTCGTGAGGTAGAGCGCCCAGCGCGGCAACGGGCGAATCAACAAGTAAGTCAGCGTTTGTTCTTCGATCTCATCCTGAATAATGCCCGCGGCATAGAGGAGAGCCGTCAGCGTTGCCAGCACGTGCGGAATGAGATTGAAGACAAAAGCGAACTCCAGGTGCTCCGGCGGCGGGGGCCGGTTGGTCAGCCGCACCAATACCACCAATAAGCTCGGCAAGAGGAACAACAGCATCAATACCCATAGACGCCGGCCGCGGAGATGCTGACGCAACGTGAGGACAAACAGCGCTGCCAGCGCGGTGATTTCGAATCCGCGAGGATGAGAGAGGTCGATGGTCGCGCTGGAAGTCTTCATCATTTCACCAGGTACTGGAACACCGCTTCGAGGTTATCGTCGTCCGAGTAGACTTCCTTGATGCCGGCGCCCCCTTGCGTCGCCAGCGCCGGCAGACGGCCGTAGAAAACATCCGGCTCGCGGGTCTCCACGAGGACGGCGCTTTGCTTGTTCAGCATTTGCACGCCTTCGACGTCTTTCCACGCCACCACTTTCGCGGCCAACCCACGATAATCATCGCACACCAGCACGATGCGGTGCGGATGGCCGTCGATAAGGTCGCGAATCTGGCGCACATTGCCTTCAGCAACCAGACGGCCGCGATGCAAGAGGACGACATTGGAGGTCAAGGCCTGGACTTCGTGTAGCACATGGCTCGAGACGACTACGCTGCAACCGCGCTCGCCCAGGCCGTGGATCACCTCGATCATTTCATGGCGGCCCACGGGATCGGTGCCGGTAAACGGCTCATCCAGAAACAGGACACGCGGCCCGTGCACCAAAGCCTGGGCCAGCTTGGTGCGTTGCCGCATGCCTTTGGAGTAACCGGAAATGGCGCGATTCATGTTTTGCGTCATGCCGACCGTGGCCAGCGCTTTTTCGGCAGCCGCTCGTGCTGTGGGCCGGTTCATACCGGAAAGGCGGGCGCAAGTGCGGACGAAATCAAAACCCGTCATCCACTCGTAAAAGGCGTCCTGCTCGGGGCACAATCCGATTTGCCGCATCATCGGCGGGTTGTTCCAGACAGGCTGGCCGAGCACGCGCACCGTGCCCTGGCTGGGGTTCAGCTGTCCCGTCGCCAGTTGCAAGAATGTCGATTTGCCGGCGCCATTGGGGCC
>DASRAT010000962.1:0-4212 GCA_035638015.1 Gemmataceae bacterium
CGATCGGCGTTTACTCAGCCCCTGTAAAAGTTTGCGGCGCAACTCTTGCGTCTTCACCGGAAGACTCCTGGGCATGCAACACGGCGAGCGGCGTCGGGTTGCTGGAATGATACGCCCGAAAGTCCGTTGGAGGGCAACTTACAGTCGGATCTCAAGAACAATAACTTATCCATTATACTCAATCGTGGGCCAAACCAAGCGTAGAATCAACGGCATTTTTTGTTTTGACGCGTAGTTGTGATAAACCGGATCATAGGAATTGCGCGGCCCAGTGCAAGCTGTCTTGGCAGCCGGTCGCTGTTTTTGATATACAAAGGAACATGCCATGTCTCGTATGTTGCGCTGCACCAATGGCCATCAATGGGCGGACACCCTGGGGCTTAATGATGGCGGCACGGTCGATGTCGCCAGCGCCTGTCCTAAGTGCGGCGCGCAAGGCGTTGCGGAGGACAGCACACAAGTCGTGAGCGTTTTGGCCGGGCCGCCAGCTGCCATTTCCAATGAGTTGTCCAGCCAGGCGCAAACCGATCTGATGACCCTGCCCACGGATCAGCATGCCGATGTGCCACCGGATCGAACGGCGCACGTTGCCCCATCAGCGGACATTGACGATGGCGCTGCGACGCTGCCTGACAGCGCCGCTTCGCACGCATCCCACGATCCGGCAACCTTGCCGTTGACGTCGTCCGAAGAGCACGATTTGGACCGGACCGAAGGCGGCGAAGACGATGGCGAGCAATCCGCCAGCACCCGACTGCTGGAGGGGGCGGCTGCCGATGACGACAAAACTGTAGACCAAACGCAAGCCACGGCGCCCCCACGTCCAACAGACGTTGGCAGAAATCCTGGCGCCGCCACGGGCAAACGCAGCCCGGTCGGGCCGACGAGAGCTACGGGGAAATTCAAAAAAGATGCCAAACTTCCCGACAAGGTGGCGGGCTATGAGATTCTCGGCTTGCTGGGCCGCGGCGGCATGGGCGTGGTGTACAAAGCGCGTCAGGCTGGCCTGAATCGACTCTGCGCCCTCAAGATGATCATTGGCGGCGGGCACGCCAGCCAGGACGCCGTGATGCGCTTCAAGATCGAAGCCAAGGCGATTGCCCATCTTCAGCATCCCAATATCGTTCAGGTCTACGAGATCGGCGAGGAAAACGGCTGCCCGTATTTTTCGCTGGAATACGTCGACGGCACGACGCTGCAAAACAAAATCGCGTCCACGCCGCAGCCGCCGGCCGAGACGGCGCGGATGATGATGCAAATCTGCCAGGGCGTCCATGCGGCCCACATGCGTGGCGTGTTGCACCGCGATCTCAAGCCAGCCAACGTTCTTCTGACCAAGGACAATGTGCCCAAGATCACGGACTTTGGCCTGGCCAAGCGGCTGGAAGATGAAGACCACGGCCAAACGCGGACCGGGGCGATCATGGGCACGCCCAGTTACATGGCGCCCGAGCAGGCGATGGGAAAGGCCAAGGAACTGGGGCCGCCGGCGGACATTTATTCGTTGGGCGCGGTTATGTACGACATGCTGACAGGCCGGCCGCCATTTCGCGGCGAAACGGTGATGGACACGCTCAATCAGGTGCAAACGTTGGAGCCGATGCCACCGGAGAAATTGGTGCCCAAGGTGCCGCGCGATTTGCAAACGATTTGCCTCAAGGCCCTCAATAAAGACCAAAAGAAGCGCTATGCCACAGCGGCCGACATGGCGGAGGATCTTCGCCGTTACTTGGCCAATGAGCCGATCATGGCCCGACCGACACCGGTGTGGGAGCGCGGCGTCAAGTGGGCCAAACGGCGGCCGGCGCTGGCGACGTTGATAAGTGTAAGCACGGTCGCGTTTTTCACCGTATTAACCCTGGGGGGGTTGTGGCTCGATTCGGCGCGGGCTGCGGCGGAAGACAAGGCCTCGGATCAGGCTAAGTTGACCAAAGCCGCAGATGAAAAAGCCGAGCAAGAAAAGAAAAACGCCGCGGAAGAGAAAAAGCTCCGCAAAGAGGCTGAACAAGCCAAAGCGGAGGCCGATGGGAGTTTTCAGCTAGCCCGCGATGCGGTTTACGACATGTGGACGAAAGTCGGCACAGTCAACCTCGCCTATGAGCCGCGCCTGGAGTCGGTGCGCAATCAGATTTTGGATAAAGCGCTGGAATACAACTTGAAATTCCTGGAAAAGCGAGGCACCGATCCGACCGTGCGTTATGACGCTGCCAAGGCGTTCGAGGAAGTGGGCAGAATCAACCTGATGCTGACCAAGTTTGATGAGTCGGAAAAGAACTACAAAATCGCGATGCAGCGCTACCAGGATCTGGCCAAGGACGCTGTCGCCGAGGTGAAATACCGCAAGGGTGTCGCCGTTTGCAACAAGGCACTGGCGCTGGTGTGGCAATTCCAAGGCCAGGCGGCCCAGAGCGAAAAGGGGTTCCTGCTCGCCCTGGAGGACTACGAAAAACTTTCGACCCTCGAGCCTGACGACGCCGACTACCTCAGGGAAATGGCGAACCTGGAAGCGGCGTTTGCCGATTTGCTCATGCAACAGGCCAGAATGCAGGAAGCCGAGTTGCACTACAATACGGCATTGAGTTTCTGGAACACGCTTTTGGCCAAGGGCGTGGACAATGCCCTGACCAAACAGGGGCTGGCCGCATTGCAAGTGAACCGCGGCGTCTTGCTGTACAAGATCGGCAAAAAGCTGGAAGCCGAAAAGTCCCTCATGGCCGCACGTGACCGTTTTGAAGACCTTTCCCGCAAAGCGCCCGAAGTGCCCGACTATGCCATGGAATGGGCCGCGTCGTGCATCAATCTGGGCATTTGCTATCGCCTGTCCAACCGCGTGGACATCGCCGCAGGCTCCTTCGAGGAAGCCATTGGCATTTTGACGAAGCTGCAGGCCAAGTTTCCTATCACGCCGGTGTACGGCGCGAAGTTGGCCCATGCTGTCACGGAGTATGGCATTCTTTTGGGCACAACGGATGAACGGCCCAAGGCCGTTGTGCAGTTTGGCAAGGCCATCGAGCACTTGGAGCTGTTGCACAAAGCTCAGCCTGCCGTGGCTGCAGTGCGGTTGCAACTGGCACAAGCCCATACCAATCTGGGCATTGTTTTGGTTCAATCCGGAGATTTCGACGAGGGGCTCAAGCACTACGAGCGCGCCGCCAAACTGTTGGAGGCGACCAAGCCGAACGCCAAGACCGCGCCTGATTTTTGTTTTGAGTTGGCGGAGGTGTATGACAATCTCGCCAAGTTGCAGGTGCAAGGCTTCAGCAAGCCATTGGAAGCCGAAAAAGATTGGGACAAGATGTTCAGCTTGCGTGAACAGCTTGTCGCCGCTTACCCGAAATCAACAGGTTTCCGAACCAAGTTGGCGGAAGCGCATTTTGATTTTGTCAAACGTTATTTGACAGCCGGCAAACCGGGCGAAGCAGTCAAACACGCGTCAGTGGGAGTTTCTCAATTGGCAGAAGCCACGGCCTTGCTGCCGAATGACGTCCCGTTGCGGGAAAGCCTCTTCATGGCCGATATCGGCCTCGCGCATGCGCATCTTGCCAACAAGGACCATACCGCTGCAGCGGCTGCGGCCAGTGATGCTGCCACGGTGTTTGCCAAGGACGCGCCCAAAGGCGCGACACACGAATCCTTGATCGCCGGAATTTACGGCCAATGCATGAGCGTTGCCGATGCAGACAAGGCGCTTTCCGCGGAACGCCGCAAGATGTTGGTCGGCGAATACGGCGACAAGGCCCTTGCGGCGCTGACCAGCGCCATTGCCGCCGGCTACCAGGACGTCAACCATTTGAAAACCGCCCTGGAGTTTAGGCTGCTGCGCGATCGCGAGGCTTTTCAGGCCCTAATTCGCGATCTGGAAACCAAAGGCAAAACCAAGTGAATACTACGGTGACTTGACAATGTCCATCGCCATAACACGAAAGAACATTTCATTCCATCGCAATGGCTTCTGGTATGCGCTGGCGCACCGCGAACAACGATGGCCCAACGCCGGCCAGCGTGGCCACCAAAACAGCGGCCACGGCGATCAGCAGCGCTTCGGTCCAGGGCACAATGAGCGGAAACGAATAACCCGATTCCTCGACGATCACCACTTGCAAGGCGAACCACTCCAGCGGAATGCCAACCACGAAGCCGATGGCGCTGCCAATGAGGCCCATTAATGCGGCTTCGCTCAGGACACAGCGCAAGACATTAAGACGTGACGCG
>DASRAT010000963.1:0-3748 GCA_035638015.1 Gemmataceae bacterium
TGTCGCTGCCGTATGACGCCAGCAATCCTGCGGTGTCCGCGGCCAAGGAACGCGAGAGTTTTCTTGCAGGCCAAGCGCTAGTGCGATTGATTGAGCGAGGCATCAAGCCACGCGACATCATCACCCGCAAGGCACTGGAAAATGCTTACACCGCTGTGCTGGCACTGGGTGGTTCGACCAATGCCGTGTTGCATCTCATGGCCATTGCCCACGAAGCCGAATTGCCGTGGACACTTGCTGACTTTGACCGCCTCGGCGACAAAGTGCCCGACCTCGCGGATTTGAAACCGGGCGGCAAGTACGTCATGTGGGATCTGCACCAAGTGGGCGGCGTGCCAGCCGTGTTGCGAGCGCTGCTTGACGCGGGTTTATTGCACGGGGATTGCATTACTTGCACCGGCACAACCTTGGCGGAAAACCTGCGTGAAGTCACAAGTGTTTTTGCAAAGCCGCAAAAGATCATTAAACCGCTCGACGCTCCGATGCACGCCAAGGGGCACATTGTCATCCTCAAGGGCAACCTGGCGCCCGATGGCGCCGTGGCCAAGATGGCGGGCCTGAAAGTACGCAAATTCCGCGGCCCCGCCAAGGTTTTCGACGGCGAGGAAGCGTGTTTCAATGCTATTCAGGCCAGAAAAATCAAAGCCGGCGATGTGGTCGTAATTCGCGGCGAAGGGCCTGTGGGTGGACCCGGAATGCGCGAAATGTTGTCGGTTACGGCTGCTCTTTCCGGTCAAGGTCTGGGCGAGCAAATCGGCCTCATCACCGACGGCCGTTTCTCGGGCGGCACGCGCGGTCTGGTTGTTGGACATACGGCGCCGGAGGCCTGGGTTGGTGGGCCCATCGCATTGGTCAAAGACGGCGACGTAATCACGATTGACGCAGACGCCAAGCAATTGACCGTAGAATTGACCGATGCCGAGTTAGGCAAACGCCGAGCAGCCTGGGTCCAACCCGGCCCACGTGAAAAGCGCGGCGTGCTGGCCAAGTATGCCCGCACGGTCAGTTCCGCATCCCAAGGCGCAGTGACGAGTTAATTACTGAGGTTTTTCTCTTGATTTCAATATCGCGCTTTTCGTATCAAGGAGCCATTCATGGATCTCGGCCGTTTTTCGCTCAGCCTCGCCGTCAAGGACATCAAGGCCTCGCGTGCCTTTTACCAGAAACTCGGCTTCGAGGTTTATGACGATCACGAAAAAGACAATTGGATGATCCTCCAATGCGGCGACATTTTTCTTGGTCTTTTTCAAGGGATGTTCGACAAGAATACGCTGACCTTCAATCCCAAGGATGTTCGCGGCATTCAGCAAGCGATCAAGAAAAGCGGCCTCAAGCCCGTGATGGAAGCCGATGAAATGACATCGGGGCCGGCTCATTGTGTTTTGATTGACCCGGATGGGAATCCGGTGTTGCTCGATCAGCATGAGACGAGTTATCAACCGACAAAAGGCGGATGAGTCATGCCCGACTGCAGCATGTCCAAAAACGTCACCGACTTGGAGGATTTGAAGACAGCAGCAGAGGCCGTGGCGGCGTGAAAACGCTGCGATCAACTTAACGTCCGCAGGGTTACTGACTCAGCAGTAAAATCAGAATAATTACAACAATCAACAATACTCCCGCTGCCACGGCTCCGCCAGCTAGCCACAATGCCAGTGGCCAGCGCTGCCAATCCACCGGCTCCGCCACGGGGATCGCCTCCAAATCATCGTCCACCTCGGCCGCTTGCAGGGACTCCACCGCCTGGCGGAAAACGCTGTCGTCGTGACGGTCTGCCGGTAGTTCGGTCACGGAAGGCGACCACGCCATTAATTCTTGCAGTGCCATTTCCACACGCGCTAGCCGTTTGTCAGGATCCTTGGCCATCATGTGGTGAACCAACTCCGCGAAGCGAGCCGGCACGTCGGGATTGCGTTCGGTCAACAGGGCCGGCTCTTCGCCGCGGTGACGCAGGATCTTCTCTTTCGCGCTGCCTCCTGGAAAGGGCGGCTTGCCGGTCAGCGCGAAGTAGAGCGAGCAACCCATACCGTAAATGTCGGCGCGGCCATCGACGGCACAGGCGTCGAAAGTCTGCTCCGGTGCAATGTAATCCATCGAGCCGACGATGTAACCCTGACCGCCGACAACTTCACGCTCGCTGATGTCTTCGCCCTCGATAAGCGCCAGGCCGAGATCGAGGACCTTGGCCCGGTCGCTGGGCGTCACCCTGATGTTGGAAGGTTTGATGTCGCGATGGACAAGGCCTTGTTGATGTGCATGGTGCAGGCCCTGGGCCACTTCCACGAACAAACGGGCGGCACGCGGCACGGGAAGGGGACCGTTTTCGCGCACCAGCTTGCTCAGGTCGATGCCAGGAATGAACTCCATGGCGATGTAGTAAACGCCTTGCTTGACTCCGACCTCGAAGGTTTGGGCAATGTGCGGATGGGCGACGCGCCGGCACAGGTCCATCTCACGGCGAAACCGCGCCAACAAACGTTCCTGGCGTCGGGCTTTATTCGGCGGCAAAACTTTGAGCGCCACCAGTTGTTGATTACGGCTGTCGCGGGCCAGGTAAACCGCTCCCATGCCGCCGCGGCCGATCGGCGCCAGCACCTGGTAAGGCTCCATCACCAAACCCTTGGCCCTGCCGACCAGCAGCTTGGACGCCTGGAACCGCGATAGCTTACCCGTTCTGATGAGATGGTCAGCCAGGACGCAGGGGTCATAGCGCTGCTCCCTGGGCAATTGCCGGCACGCGACCGCAAGCTCGCCGGCGTCAAGAACGCCGCTGCGCAGGATGGTTTTCAAGAAATCGTTGACGGGCGGTTGCATGGACGGCTCCGCGAGCACCTGCATTCAATCTACCGAAACAACAACGCGGGGCAGAGTCAATTCATGGGTTCTCCTTCGCGGCTTGAATGAACGCCTCAAAATTCGCCACAGGCATTGCCCGATCACAACCGTGGCTAAGATTGACGATATGCCGTTGCCGGCCGCCGGCCGCCAGACATTGCCGAGTCGCGTCGGCCACCTCCTCAGTAGTCCCTTCACGCAAAATTCGTTCGGGCACATTCCCCTGAAAGATGAGTTGAGGGTAATCGCGTCGTGCCTGGGCCAGGTCATGCCGGGTCCCAAGGCTAATCACGTCAGCGCCGCTCTTGGCCATCAAATCCAGGAACGGCCCCTCCTTGACAAACAGAATGCGCGGCACAGCGGTTGAATCGGCAAAAATGTGTTGATGGTGACCATGTGCCCACTGTTGATATTCCTCTCGATCCAGCATGCCGGCCCACGAATCGAAAAGCTGGTACGCGTCAGCGCCATCAGAAACCAAGGTATTCAGAAAGTGAATGGTTGCTATGCTTAGGCGTTCAAGCAACTCGCCCCAAACAATCGGCTGTTCCTTGATGAAGCGGCGCGTCGCCATCACATCTTTGCCGGTCCCAATGCAATAGGTGGCCAATGTAAACGGCGCCCCGGCGAAGACTATTACGGGCAGTTCGCCTTTCAATTCCGACTTCACAAGCCTCAATAGTTGACGAATATGGTCGAAGGTTTCCGGGGCAGGCGTTGTTTGTAAACGATGGACGTCGTCCAGCGTGCGCACGGGCCGATCCGGCACCGGGCCTTTGTTGGGTTGCAGCTTGAAGGGCAGACCCATTGATATGGTCAGCGTGGTGATATCGTAAAACAGGATGATGGCATCGACGCCAAACCGGCGCGGGCAAAGAGACGCCTTGGCGGCCAGCTCGACGTTTTCGGAGAA
>DASRAT010000964.1:0-8560 GCA_035638015.1 Gemmataceae bacterium
ACGAACCGGCGAATACGAAGACGGCACCTTGGGTGAGATCTTCGTCGATATGCACAAGGAAGGGGCAGCCTTCCGCAGCATGACTAACTGTTTCGCCATTGCCATCTCGCTCGGCCTTCAACACGGTGTGCCGCTCGACGAGTTCGTGGACGCCTTCATCTTCACGCGTTTTGAGCCCAATGGCGTCGTCCAAGGCAATCCCCATATCAAGATGACCACGTCGATCATCGACTACATCTTCCGCGAGTTGGCGATTACCTACCTCGGCCGTCACGATCTGGCCCAGGTAGCCGAAGAGGACCTGCGCGGCGACGCCATTCACCGCGACGAGCATGAAGAGCCCGATTTTGAGGACGAAGTGCTTGCGTCGGAACCCATTGCCGAATCCAAACCCCCCGCCTCCAAGGCGTTTGTCACGCCGCGTTCCGAACATCTCCATCCGCTGCCGGAGAACGGCAACGGCCACGGCGCCAAGCATTCATCCAGGCCGTTGGCCAACGGCGGCGTCGCCGTGGCAGTGGATGACAAAATTCGCGTCGCTCGTCTCAAGGGCTACGAAGGCGATCCGTGCGCCGAATGCGGCCAATTGACGCTGATTCGCAGCGGATCGTGCTGCAAATGCGATACCTGCGGCGCGACTTCGGGGTGCAGTTGACCTGTTCTTGGCGATGCCGCACTGTGGGACGCCGAGAAAACAAAGAGGGGTCGAGAGCCATGCTGCGGCTTCCGCCCCCAGGTGTTTTGATTCGCTCTTTCTTTCATTTCACGCCAAGTTGCGCAACCGCCCCGTGCTGTCGCCAAAGGACTCGACTTCCACACCCATGCGGTCCAGCATTTCCAGGTACAGGTTGCAAATCGGCGTGTTGCGGGGATAGCGGACATGGCGGCCGGTGGTGAGCGTGCCGCCGCCCTTGCCGGCCAGCACGATCGGCAATTCGTCGTGGTTGTGGCGGGCGCCTTCGCCGCAGCCGCTGCCGTAAAGGATCATGCAGTTGTCCAGCAGCGTACCGGCGCCTTCGGGGACCGCTTTCAGGCGGTTCAGCAAATAGACGAATTGCTCCATGTGGAAGCGGTCGATCTTGGCGACCTTTTCCATTTTTTCGGGGCTGAAGGTGTGATGCGAAATGTCGTGGTGGCCTTCGGGCACGTCGATGAAGCGGAAGCTGCGGTTGCTGATTTCGTTGGAGAAGACGAAGGTGCTGATGCGGGTCAGGTCGGTCTGGAAGGCGACGGTGAGCAGGTCGGCCATGAGACGCAGATGCAGGCGGTAATCCTGGGGCGTCGCTGCGGGCCGCGGCAAAGTGGCTGGCGCCTGGCCTTGCGGCTGCACGGGGGAGAAGGCCCCGACGCGGCGCTCGACGTCGCGAATGCTGCTCATGTATTCGTCCATGCGGCGCTGGTCGCTGACGCCCAGTTGATTGTTGAGCGTGCGGGCATCCTCCAGGACGAAATCGAGAATGCTCTGGTTGTATTGCTCGCGGCGGTGACGATTGCCGCCGACTTCGGTCGGTTGGTTGTTGGCGAACAGGCGGTCAAACACGGCCCGCGGGTCGGTTTCCTTGGGCGCGGGCGTCGATTCGCCACGCCACGATAGATTGGCAGTGTAGGCACAGGCATAACCCGGATCGCATCCGCCGGCCGGCCGGCTGGGTTCGCAGCCAATTTCCAGCGATCCAAACCGCGTCCGTTCGCCGACTCTCTGAGCACAGACCTGATCGATGGATACGCCGCAGCGGAAGTTGTTGCCGTTGGTCTTGAGGGCCTGGCGGCCGGTGAGAAACGCGGCCTGGGCGCGGGCGTGATCACCGGGGCCGTCGCCGTTGGGGCGGGCCTTGTCGCAGGTCAGGCCTGTCAGGATCGTGACATCTTCGCGCAGGGGAGTGAGCAATTCCAGGGTCTTGGAAAAGACGAAATTGCGGCCCGTGCCGGTGGGCGCCCACTGGCTGTAGAGCACGCCATTGGGAATGTAGCAGAACGCCATGCGGCGAGGAAAGACTCGCGCGGCCGCTTGCTGGCCGAAAGCCATTTTGGGCAGCATCGCGTCCAACAGCGGCAACGCCATGGACACGCCCAACCCCTTGAGAACTGTTCGCCGAGAAATCGGAGAGTCGGCCATAACATCCTCGTCAGCTTGGAAAAGGACTAACCGCCATCTTCAACGCTTGTGCAACGGAAAACCCTCTACGGCCTGTTCCGGATGACATTCGCTGGCTCTGCCCCCTCCCAACCCTCCCCCTCGCACAGTGGGAGGGCAGGGTGGGGGTCGGCTGTATTGGCGTTTATACTACTTCAAGGTGGTCGGATTGGGAAATGGAAAAAGTAAGTTTTCGTCCCGGTTGCAGGCGCGGCCCGCCCGTTGCCGCCGCCTGTGCGGCTGCGTAGCATGCCCTCCATGTGGCGGTTCCCGTCGATCTTCGGCGTGGAGGTGGCTCATGCGTTTGCAGCGGCAATTCCTTTTTTGCGTTGTCATCGTGGTGGTTTTGGCCGCAATGGCCGACACTCAGGCCCAGCCCGGCAAAGGCCAGGATACCGGCGGTATCGATTCCGCCGTTATCGCGGCCTGGGAAAAATCGGGGGCCTCTTTTGGCTGGCTTGGGCGTGACGGCTCCATTGACACTGGCACGGGCCAGGTCTCGGAGCACCTTGCCGGGGCGCGTTTCGGAGCGGCGGGGCGCGACGGCTCGGGTTACCCTCCCTTCACCTTGGCCAGGCCCAAGGACGCCACGGCCATGCCTGGCTTTCATGTGCGGTTCCTGAAAACGGCGCCCAAGCTGGAACTGCCGGCGCCAACGGTCCCGTTCGCACTGGATGCCACCGACCGCAGGGACCTCGGCTTTTTGCCGCAGCTGCCAGGCCGTGCCCAGGCGCAAGCGTTGTACCTGTCCGGCGTCCAGCTGTCGGCGGCCGATTTGAAGGAGCTTGCCGGCCTTAAACAGTTGCAAACCTTGGCCCTCAGCGACACGGGGATCAACGACGCCGCCCTGAATCAGCTAAGCGGCCTTACGCAACTGCAAACGCTCACGCTCACCAACACGAAAATCACCGACGCGGGCCTCAAGGATCTGGCCGTCCTGCAACAACTTAAAACGCTGAATCTCGGCGGCACAGCGATCAGCGATGCGGGCCTCAAGGAACTGGCCGCTCTCAAGCAACTTCAATCGCTCACGCTCACCAGCACCAAGATCAGCAACGCGGGTTTGAAATCGCTTTCCAGTCTCAAGCAATTGCGGACGTTGAATCTCGGCAACACGCCGATCAGCGACGCCGGCCTCAAGGAATTGGCCAGCCACCGCACATTGCAGACGTTGAATCTAAGCAACACTCAAATCAAAGATGCGGGCTTGCAAGCCCTGGTTGGCCTCAAGCAATTGCAGACGCTCAATCTCGGCAGCACCCAAATCGGCGACGCGGGTTTACTGGAACTTGCCGGGTTGGAGCAATTGCAAACGCTAGTCCTCGCCTTTACACAGATCAGCGACGAAGGCTTGAAGTCGCTAGCCGGCCTCCAGCAATTGCGCACCCTCAACCTCAGTTCCACGCCGATTGGCGACGACGGCCTGAAAGATGTGGTGCGCTTGAAAAAGTTGCAGTCGCTGGACCTAAACTTCACGGGCGTCAGCAATGCGGGCGTGAAGGAACTGGCGAGCCTGACGCAATTGCAAATGCTCGACCTCGGCGGCACGCCGGTAACCGACGCCGGTTTGAAACAGGTGGTTGCACTTAACCTGCCATTGCAAACCTTGAACCTCGGCGGCACCAAGATCGGCAACACAGGCGTGAAGGAACTGGGCGCTCTCAAGCAATTAACCGCGCTGGACCTCTCCACTACCGAGCTCACCGACCCGGGGCTCAAAGACATTGGCACCCTCAAGCAGTTGCAAAAACTCAACATCAATGGCACCAAGATCAGCGACGGCGGCCTCAAGGATATTGCCGGCCTCACGCAGCTGGACACCCTGGATCTCAGCGGCACCCAAATCGGCCCCGCGGGCCTCAAGCAACTGGCCGCCATGCAGCAGCTAAAAACGCTAAACCTCATCGTTACGCGGACCGACAAGGCGGGCCTGAAAGAGGTGAGCGCGCTGAAACAATTGCAGACTCTGTTCATCAGCGGAGCGCTGGTCAACGACGCGGGTTTGAAGGAACTGTCCGGCATGACCAAACTGCAGACACTGTCGCTGAACTTCACCCTGTCCACGAATAACGGGGTTGCTCAGTTGCAAAAGTCGTTGCCGCAGCTTCGGATTGAACGATGACGGCCGCTGGTTATTCACCGCCCAATGACATACCGAAGCGGATCAACCTCATCCCGCAAAATTTGCAGCTCCTTCGCCGTCGGCAACTCCGTGATAGTCAGCGGATCACAAAATCCAAGCGTGAAGCCTGTGGCCGCTTGCACTTGCTCGCGTGTCACGCCCGGATGCAGGCTCAACACTTCCATGCGTCGGCTTTGCTCCTGGTAACCCAACACCGCCAGATCAGTGACCACGCGATACGGCCCAGTGCGAGGCGGCAAACCGGCGGCTTCGCGGGCGCCGGGGCCGGTGAGGTAACCCGGCGTCGTCAGAAAATCGAGCTTGTCGACAAAACGCCGGCGGTCGTGATTGGTGACCACCAAAATCCGCCAGCACAACGAGGCCAGATCGTTGGCCCCGCCGCTGCCGGGGAAACGCACCTTGGGCTTTTGGTGGTCGCCGCCGATGATGGTGCTGTTGAGGTTGCCATGGGCGTCGATCTGGGCGCCGCCGAGGAAGCAGTAGTCCATCATGCCGCGCTGGCAGGTCTCCATGATGTCGGCCATGCTGGTGGCCATGAGGCCCCGGTAAAAGGTGCGCGAGTCGCCGACGCTGATCGGCATGGTCGGCAACTGCGGTGCGACGCCCCCGGCCTCGAAAAAGATGACCAGGTTGGGGGCGTGCGTGCGCTGAGCCAGCATGGCGGCGGCACAGGGCACACCGGTGCCGACGGCCACGGTGCGGCCGTCCTCCAGCAGGCGGGCGGCGCAGCAGATCATCAACTCCATCGCATTGCACGTCGGCGCAGTCATGGATTTCCTCGCTAGCCGCATTGTCGTCGTGGCGGCCCAGTGCCGCAAGGGGGTGCCCCATTGCTTTCACATAAAAGCGATACCCTCGCCTCGACATACGGTATACAATGCAACTCGACCGATAGCCTGGTAGTCTTGCCCAGTGAGTGGAACGTCCAAGCACTTTCCTCAAGGGATACTCCCATGTCGCGTTTGCAATGCCTGTCCTGCGTCGCCATGTTCGTTGCCCTCGTGCTATTCGCGCCGCCCACCTTGCGAGCCGAATACTCCGAGGAACAGTATCAAGCCGACCTCAAGCTGTTCCAAGACGCCAAGGCGCCGCACGGCGACAAGGATTTGCTTGCCTTTTTTCAGGCCCGCATGCTGGCCGAAAAGGACCGCGAACGCATCGACGGCTTGATCAAGCAACTATCAAGCAAGGCGTTTAAGGAGCGCGAGCAGGCCCGTGCCGCGATTGAGAAAGAAGGGCCGCCGGCGTTGCCGTTGTTGCGCAAGGTCTTGCAAAACAGTGCGGACCTGGAAGCTAAAATGCGGGCCGAATCGTGCATCAAGAATATCGAAGCCAAATCGCCCAATGCCTTGGTGGCGGCGGCGGCCAGGATGCTCAAACATCGGCGTGTGGAAGGCGCGGGTGCGGTCCTGCTGGCATACGTCGCTTTCGCTCCCGATGATGTCATCGAGGAAGAGGTCTACATCAGCATTTACAACCTGGCGCTGGTAGGCGCCAAGCTGAACGTACTGCCGCCCGCCGTGAAATCCGGTAAGCTCGATCCGGCCATGGTCGCCGCGCTGACCGATAAGGACGCAACCCGTCGTGCGATTGCCGCCCTGGTGGTGGCTCGCCACGGTGAACCGGCCCAGTGGAAATTGCTCGCCAAGCTGCTGACCGACGAGTCGCCGGCGGTCCGTTTGCGTGCCGCCCAGGGTTTGGCCATGCTCGGCGACAAAAGCTGTATGCCGGTGCTGGTGGAACTGCTCGACAAAGGCCCGCTCAAAATCGCCTATCAAGCGGAAGATTTGCTGAACGTCATCGCCCAGGATACCGGCCCCACAGTCCCCCTGGGCGAAAACAAGGACCAGCGTCTGAAAAGCCACGATGCCTGGAAAGCCTGGTTGGAAAAGAACAACGGCCGGCTGGACCTGAGCAAAGTCGATGCCGACACGCCCTTCGGCAGCCTGTCGGCTCAGGCTTCCAAGGCCGCCATAACTTTCGTCAACGCCCTGGTCAAATTCGACGTCGCCAAAATCACCAAGGCCAGCGATGTGCCTTTCACTTTTGGCGGAGAGATCACCTTCACCACACGAGCGGAATTGGACCAATTCCTCAACCAATTCCTGGGGCAGGCGCCGCCGCCGAAGGATTTCAAGTTCAAGATTGTCAAAGTGATCTCGGGTGCTCAGTACCTCAAGACCGCGTCCGAAAGGGACAAGGGATTCCTGCAAACTGCCCGCATTGCTCAGGTGCAGGTGGTCTACATCGAGGCTTATGAAGGCGGCCAACGCCAACCGGAAGTGTTGCCGCTTTACATTCGCATCAGCGGCGGCAAGGGGCTGTGCATCGGCTTCGGCGAACCCGCGCGTTGAACGTTTGTTGTTTGCACACCCACGCGTGATCCGCAATTGATGTAGGACGGCCTTCCCAGGCCGTCCTTGGAACTCCTAAAAAATGACGGTCATTAACGTAGCACAAGCTGTTGGCTTGTGCCGCATTTCCTCAGTGGAAAGCGGGCACAAAAACAAGGTGCCTCCCATTTGCATTCTCCTCTAAACCATGAAACCGATATTAGATCCTTGCCTTAGCCGCGCGAGCATGTCGTTGGCTTTGCTTGGCATTGGACTTTCTCCAATGTGGCTGCTACCCGCCCAAGAGCCACAGCTACGAACATCGTTTACGGCCCATGCGAAAGGAGTCGGAAGGGTTGTATTTAGCCCAGACGGCAAGACGCTGGCCTCGGCGAATGGAGATAGAGCCATCAAACTATGGGAAGTGGCAACAGGCAAACTGACAATGAGTTGGGATGCCATGGAAGAGTTGCCGCCAAAGTTTAGCGGCGTTCCGTGCTTAGCCTTTTCGCCAGACGGCAAATCCATTGCGGCAGGGAGCGCTGATGGAGCGGTTAGAATTTGGGACGCGGCCGAAGGGAAAAAAAAGATCGCGACGCTTAAGCCCAATCCGGACGGCGTTATAGCTTTGGCCTACAAACCAGACGGCAAGATGCTGGCTGCTGTCGGTCCGAGCACGACCAGCGCTACAGTTTTATTGTGGGACTTGGCCACCGGAATTGTAATCCAGAAGATTGAAACACGCCAAAGTGGGTTACCGTGTATTGCATTTGGCCCAGACGGTAAGACGTTGGCTTCGGCAAGCATTGTTATCCCGGCAGGAGGAAACTCCATTAAGTTGTGGGAGATTCCCACTGGCAATCACATTGCCACAATACCAGACGCCCAAAAATTCGGCGTCAAGTGCATTGCGTTTGCGCCGGACGGGAAAACTCTTGCCTCGTCCGGCATTGATTTCTCAGAGACCAAGCCAGCCAAGAACCCGCCTCCTCCGAAGCTCGATTCGCAGTGGCATGATGGAGAAATCAAGCTTTGGAATGTGATGACGCTGAAACACACCGCCACTTTCAAGGGGCATACCCAAACGGTCAATTCCATTGCCATCAGCCCTGACGGCAAATTGCTGGCATCGGGCAGCAAAGACAAGACCGTCAAACTCTGGGACATGGCAACTGGCACGTGCATCGCCACACTTTCGGGACATACCGAAGCGGTGCTTACCGTCGCGATCAGCCCCGACGGCAAAATGCTCGCCTCAGGCAGCGGGGACAAGACCATCAAACTTTGGGACGTTGGGCCGGCCAAGGGCAAATAGCGCCGAATCGACCCGGTTTGTCACAGCGTTACCGAACCTCCGGAATCCTCCACAACGGCACATGCGGCGGCAGCTGCCCCGTGTAAAACGCCTCCGTTCCCACCAAATCCCGCAGCTGTGCCAGCGCCTGCCGGCGATAAGTCACATAAAAATAATCCGTCCGGGCATCCCGAATCGCGTCATAAATGCGAAACAGCTGATCGCTTTCCACCAGAATCAATCTGAGCTCGTCGCCGTGAATCATGTCTAGATCGAGCCGGTTGTTGACGCTGTCGCGGTAGGCGCGATTGAAAGCCAGCATGTCGTTGACCAGATCGCGGCCGGGAAAGCGCTCGACCTCGGCCGCCGGCGGAGCGTTGTGAAAATCAGCATACCGCTGTTGCAGTACCTTCAAATCGGCGGCAAAATCTTGGCTGCTTTTGAGGTATTCGGTCTCGCGCGGGTCCAGCAGTTCCCATTGCATGGCCAGCGTTGCCAGCGCCGGGGCCACGCACGGGTGCAGCCCCTCGGCATCGGCAAGGTCCAAGGTATCTGGGGGCGACGTCAGTAGCACCACGGCCAAAGCAAATTCCATTGTGCTCATGTCCTGTGCTCCTTGGTTAAGCGGCAAATGCGGCCGGGGCGCTCTGACCCGC
>DASRAT010000965.1:0-19203 GCA_035638015.1 Gemmataceae bacterium
TCGGCATAGGTTTTGCTTCAGCCTTCCACATCCTGAAACAAAACTGTCGAAGCTGGCGCGCGGCATTAATGCGAAGGCGAACAATTCCCATTAGCCATTCGATCATGCGATTGGCCACCGAAGGTAAGTACCGATGACAGGCGAAATCCCACCTTCGATGGCCAACCATGCCGGGGCGTCCTTTTACGAAGCTCTGGCCAATTCCGACCCGACCCAAAAAGCAGAAATGGTCCTCCGCCTTGTGGAGGACCACCCGCAAAAGCAACTCCACTTGCCTTGCTGCCTGGGTGCGCGCGCGTCGCTTGACGGCATCGACCTTAGCCGCGAGCGGTTGGCGCAAGCGCACGATGACAACAGTCCACATACTTGGTGGAACGCAGAGCGTCAGGCAGTCGACCTTCGGCACTGTGACTTGGGCGAGGCCAGCCTGCGGGGCGCCCAACTTCAGGGCGTTCTCTTCGAAGAAGCCAATATGACGGACGCCGATTTGGCTGGCGCCGATCTTCAGGCCGCGGATATGCGCGGCGCGATCTTGGAGGGAGCATTGCTGGAAGGCGCGGACTTACGAAAGGCCGTGTTGCGGTTTGTTCATGGGTCGCGGTGCATTATGGAGGATGCCAAGCTGCAAGGCGCTGACCTCTGGGGCGCGGCAATGCAAGACGCCGACCTTAGCGATTGCGATCTTCAGGGGGCAACGCTTGAAGAAGCAAATCTCCAGGGGGCCGATTGTGCCGGCGTGGATTTTCGTGGCGCAGTGCTGAAGCGCACCAATTTCAAAGGCGCGGACCTGCGCCGCGCCGACCTTCGCGGCGCCGTGCTGGGCGACACCAACTTTGAGGATGCGCTCCTCCAGGACGCCAGAATGGAAGAGTTGGACTTAACAGGCTGTGAGATAAAGCACATCCACGCGAGCGGGGCACGGCTCGAAAAAACGCGACTCGATCAGGAGCAACTTGGCGGCGCCATCGGCGAGGAATCAAGCGGTGATTTCGGGTTGGCAAGGAAGGGTTACTTGGCCCTGGAACGGAACTTTGATGAACTTGGCGACCATGACGCTGCACGCTGGGCATACGGACGACGGCGTCGCATGGAAAAGCGGGACGCGCTCAAGCAAGCGCAACTGGCTATTGGTGAACGGCGTTGGTGGGCGACCGCACGCGGGGCTCTGAAATACATGGGCGATCAGGTCGTCGAATGGGTTTGCGATTATGGCGAAAGCGTCTGGCGTGTGCTGGCCACGCTTTTGGTCATTTACGTTCTGTTTACTGCAATTTACGCTCTGACGGGCACGGTGTTACGGATCGAAGATCCCCCTGCGGGCAGGGTCAAGGCCCCAACGTATGATCCGGTGGATTTGGCGTTGTTCAGCCTCACCGCCATGACTGCTCCGGGCAACCCGCCCGATTATCTGGCGCCGCGAAACGAACTGGCTTACCTCCTGGCCAGCGCGCAGACGATCCTGAGTATCTTCCTGATAGGGCTCATGGGGTTCGTGGCCGGAAATCGCATCCGGCGGTAAAGTCGCGGTTCATGGTTTAGCCGTGGTTGAACGGTTTTGCAGCATCGTTTCCATCTGCGCGAGCAACTTTGGAAAATCGACCGGCTTGGTATGGTAATCGGCACAGCCGACTTGGAGCGCTCGCTCTTTGTCGCCTGCCAATGCGTGGGCAGTGAGAGCGAGGACGGGCACGTCTTGAAAGCCGTCAAGAGCCTTGATTTGCCGCGTTGCCTCCCATCCGTCCAGCTCCGGCATATTCATGTCCATGAGGATCAGATCGGGTTTCTCGGATTGAGCCATGGCCAGCCCTGCTTTGCCATCATCCGCCGTGACAACTGCGAAGCCTCGGCGTTGGAGCCGCCGCGACAGCGAATCCCGATTCTCCTCGTTGTCTTCCACGATCAATACCTTTGGCACGATTTATCTCCTTTCGGCGACTAGATGGTCAGCCGCTCGTGTGTGATTCCTTTTATCCATGTCATCTTGCGGCCCATTGTCAGTAGGCAACTTGCCGGCATAAATGGCAACGACCCTGCGCACTTCGCGGAGAAGCTCATCCCGCCCGTAGGCGCCTTTTTGCAGGATTTTCTCCACATTGCCGTTCAACAGTCGGCGTTCCTCCTGCATAAGATCCTTAGACGTCAGCACCACTACCGGGATAGTGAGCCATGCTTCGTTCTTTCGCAGTTCAGCGAGAAACTCGAAGCCGTCCATTCCGGGCATCATGAGATCCAGCAGGATCAGTGACGGCTTGTGCTTGCTGAGTTCTTGCAATGCCACGCGACCGTTTTCGGCTTCCGAGACTGTCCAACCCTGTTTGGCGAGCGTCCGCCTTACCACCTGGCGCGTCGTTTCGTCGTCTTCGACCACCAAAACATCGGCCGCTTGCTCGCTGATGCGATACTTTTCAAGCAGGAAAACCAGACGGCTGCGGTCAATGGGTTTGGTCAGGTACTCGGAAGCTCCCAGCATGTAACCCATGTCCATCTCCTTCATGATAGTCATCATGACTACGGGAGTGTCCGCGAGGTTTGCATTCGCCTTGATTTCACTCAGCACGGCCCAGCCGTCCATGCGCGGCATTATCACGTCCAGGAAGATAACCGCCGGTCTTAGCTGGGCGGCCAGCCGCAATCCTTCCACCCCGTCAGCCGCGGCCACGACGTGGACGCCCTGGGCAGCAAGTGAGCGTGTCATGAAGTCGCGCACTGCCGCGTCGTCGTCGATGACCAAAACTGTCTTTTCACCGGTTGAGCCCGCACTGGGAGGATGTTCCTGGGGAGGATGTGCGTCCGCAACCAGCGCAGGAAGACACACGGTAAACGTCGAGCCTTCGTTCGGCTTGCTGCTCACACTGATCTCGCCCTTCATCATCTCGCAAAAGCGTTTGCTGATAACCAAACCCAGACCCGTGCCTCCAAAGCGGCGCGTCGTCGATGCGTCTGCCTGGGTAAACGGCTGGAAAAGCTTGGCAACTTGCTCAGGTGTCATGCCGATGCCGCGGTCGCTGACAGTAAAAGTGATCCAGTCCTGACCGTCCCGCTGTGCCCTTGCGGCTTCGAGCGTGATTGCACTTTTCTCGGCAAACTTGCACGCATTGGACACCAGGTTGAAAAGAATTTGCCTGACCTTGGTGAGATCGGCATACATTTCGCCCAAGTCGGGCGGGCAGCGAACCTCCAGAGTGTTTTTTTTCTTATCCACCAACGGCTTCACCGTTCCCACGATTTCCTCCACCATCTTGCCTATGTCGAAAGTTTCCAGCGACAGGTCCATCTTGCCGGCTTCGATCTTGGAGAGATCGAGCACGCCGTTGACAAGGGCAAGCAGATGTTTGCCCCCCATGCGGATTTTTTCCAGGTCTGGCACGAATTCGGAAACGCCGCGGTCCTCGGCTTCCTCTTGAAGCAATTCGCTGTACATGATGACGGCGTTAAGCGGCGTGCGCAGCTCATGGCTCATGCTTGCGAGGAACTGACTTTTGGCGACATTGGCCGCCTCGGCCGCCTCCTTGGCTTCCAGCAGTTGCTCTTCGAAGTGCTTGCGCTCGGTGATGTCAGTCAACACGCCGACGAAGTGCGTCACGCTTCCACCCATTCCGGTGACGGGCGCCAAGGCGAGCGTAGCCCAAAACGGGCTGCCATCCTTGCGATAGAAGAGCACTTCGACCGAGACCTCGCGTCCCTCCTCGTAGGCGACCCTGACTTGTTCAACGGCGGCCGCATCTGTCTCCGGTCCCATCAGGAACTCGATGTCACGCCCTTTGATTTCACGCAGGCCGTAACCGGTTAAATGTTTGAAGGCGATGTTGACGTAAGAGAGGGGCTCCTCGGTGCTTTTCGGATCCGTAATGAAGACGCCCTGGGCGATGGCTCGCAAAGCACTTTCCCGCAGCCGCATGGCGTCCTCGGCTTGCTGCCGGGGAGCGGTGTCCACGATGGTGATGACTGCCCCCAGAATGCGGCCATGGCGGCGGATGGCGTTAGCCCGGTACTCGACGGGAAAACTGGATCCGTCGCGGCGCCAGAAGATCTCGTCATCTGCATGAACTCCCTTGCCGGTCTGTATAACTTGATTGATCCGACACTCTTCACGCGGTGAGCGGGCGCCGTCGACCTTGGTGTGGTGAAAGAGATCGTGTGCCGACTTGCCCAAAAGCTCGTCGGGATCGTTGTATCCGAGCATTCGGACGCAGGCGGGGTTGGCAAAAGTGCAATTGCCCTCTACGTCTATGCCATAGATGCCTTCGCCACTGCACTCCAGCAACAGCCGGCTGCGCGCCTCACTTTCGCGCAGGGCTTCTTCCCCTTCCTTGCGGTCAATGTAGAGGGCGATCCCCTCTCCCAGCGGCTTCAACTCATGCAAAACTCTTTGCGCCATTGGCTGGTGGGCGAACATCGCCATAACGCCGACGACGCGGTTGTCGACGATCAAGGGATAACCGGCGAAGGCGACCATCTTCTCGCGCCGGGCCCAGTCACGGTCGCTGATTTCCGCGTCATTGGCAACGTCGTTGGTCAAGTGGGCCTGGCGGTTTTTGGCGATGCGGCCAATCTTGAACTCACCCACTTTCACTCGGCTGTGACTGCCGTCGATGTGGGTATACGCGCCCGCACTGGCTTGCAATTCAAGCACATTCTCTGCCTTGTTGAGCGTCCAAATGCGCGCAAAGGCCACGCCCAAATGTTGCACCAACGCCTCGGTGCAAGCTTGTAAGACGGTTTTCAGCGGCTCGCTGCCGGTGAGCGCCTCGCCAATGTCCGCGCGCAGCGTCTCTAGTCGGGCGCGTTCCGCCAACTCCCCCTCGGCACGCTTGAGCTCAAAGAAAAGCCCGATCTGACGGCCGAGGCTGCCGAGCGCGCGCAGCAACGCTTCGTCCGGCTCCCGCACCTCCCGATGGAAAAACTCAATAACTCCGAGAACTTTTTTTCCAAGCGCAATCGGAAATCCCAGGGTAGTGTGATACCCCTCCGTGGCGACAACCGCTTCCTTTGATAAACTTGTGTTTGTTGCCACATCGGAAATCCATACTGGAGCGCCGCTCCGCCAGACGGTCGCGGGCACCCCCTCCCCGGAGGATAGGCGCCATTTGTCAGTGGCCGCCGCGGCCTCAAGCCGGTCGGTGGTGGAAGTATGCCAGACATGGACGCAGCGTAGGCCATTTGCCGATGGATCCACGTTCCACAGTACACCCACTGGCCAGCCCAAGCCGTCGCCCAGCGTCTGCATTATTCGTGGGATGGCATCGGCTTGCGTGGCCGAATCCGCAAGAACCTGGGCGGCGGCGTGCTGAATCGCCAGGTTCTGCTCCGCCAACATGACATTGCGGTTGCTCATGGTCGCGCACTCCCTGGAGTATGATTGCCGACGGCAGTGCTGCGCTTGGGAAGGGCCAAAATATCACGGCCAACGGCTTGGCGATCGACCGCAGCCGGTGGATTCACGAGCGCCCGGATTTGGCTGCGACTTTGCAGAAGCGACGTGGTGACGTAATTGGCGCCCGCCGCGCGGACGCCCACCAAAACCTTATCGTAATGCCGCTCATCACCCCAATAGCCGACGACGATCGGTAGCTTTGCGAAACGTTTGCGCAAGCGTTTGCAAAGGTACCGAGCTTGTACAAGGCCGCCTGGAGGAAAAATTGCGATGAATACGAGCGCCGGGCATTCTTGGCCGACGCGAGTCTCGATGTCGGCAGGCAACGCCTTGGTGGAGACAACATCAAGGTGGCACCCATCTGACTTCAGAAGCTGCGCCAGCATTTGCAGGGTCAGCTCCTCCGCTTCGTGATGGGCAGCACAGCCCAGGACCAGCACGCTGCCTCTTGGTTGATCACCTACCGGCGTGTCAGTTGTCGTAGTGTTGTCTTCGGAATTGGCTTCTGGCTCTGCCTTGGGGCCGGCGGCAACTGACTGCAAAATGCCCTTCGTGGCCTGGAAAATGAACGCTTCGTCTTCGGCGCTCAAACCGGCATTTTTGCGGTCGCGGCGCGTAAGGGCCAAAGCCGGTAGCAGCACATCATCGTAAATGTTTTCCTGGCCATTCGCTTGTGCACGTTCCGCAACCACATGGTTTGCCTCTTGTTCGTCTCGGGCCAGCAGTCGCTGATAAAAACTCACGTGCGGCTCAAGAGCTGGTTTGTCGCCAAGCAGCAGCGCGAAGACCCGAAGCCGCGGAACGTGCTGCCCCAGGACTACAAGGAAAACGGTCAAGGGCGTGGAGAGAACCAGCCCGATCGGGCCCCAAATCCACGTCCAAAAAGCTGCCGCTATGAGCAGCGCGATGGGCGTGACTCCGGTGCCGTGTCCGAAGAGAATAGGCTCGACCACATCGGCGGTTATCACCTCCAGGACCGCAAAAAGTCCAATGACCAGCATCGGCTGCGTCCATCCCGGCGCAACCGCAAAAGAAAGCACCAGTGGAAAGGCTAGCGCAAGCAGGCTTCCAACGTACGGCACAAAGCGCAGGACCAATGCCAGGAAACCCCACAGAAATGCATAGGGCACGCCAATAAAAAACAAGCCGAACGCAAACAGGACTCCAAATCCGACATTGATGAGGAGCTGGGTCAACAGAAATCGACTGACCCGCTCGGCAGCATCCACTAACACGCGCGTCGTGCCGGTCAACTGCCCGTGGCCCAGGAGCCCAATAAGGCGGTTGCGCAATTCTTCGCGCTGGATGAGCATGAAAATGACAAGAATCACAATCAGTCCCGCCTGAGCGAGCGGTTCCAGGACAGGCCCAGCGGCCGTGATCAACAGCTCCAGACTTGATGTTTCTGGGGACTGAGCGACGACTACCATTTCTTTCGCCGCGGGCGCGGCGGGAGCCTCAACTTTGGGCTCGCCTTTTTTTATCTCGCGGAACATCTCCAAGAGTTTCGCGATTGTGCCTTCTCCATCACCGCGCAGGCCGGCTATTTTCGCATCGATCTCCTTGCGATGGGTCGGTAACTCCTGGGCCAAAGCGTGGATTTGAGCGCCTACGATCCAGCCGACCAGCCCAATGATGAGGAAAGTTAGAACCACCGTGATCAAGACCGCGGGCACACGCCTGAGCCCGCGGCCCTGTATGGCGCTAACGACGGGCGCCAGCACGAACGCCAGCAGCACGGCCAACGCCATTGGCACAATGACCGGTTTCGCCCAGAAAAGAATGGCGACGATCAGCACCAGCGCCATCAAGGGCCGCAAATAGGACAATCGCGGAGAAGAGCGTGTTGTTGCCATGGCAATGGTTCTCGGTGAGTCCATCGTTCATGCCAAGAGAACCATTAGATTGGTGCAAGTGGCGGGGTTCCTATGTACGGGGAAGTAGCTTGCCGCACGCGAATCCGAGCACCACGGCGCCGGCAAATATCAGTATCGGGTGTTCCCGGACATGATGACCAATATCCAAGGCGTGCCGAGCGGAGGCAACGGTGTCCTTGACCGCGTCGTGTACGGCATCTACGCTCTGCCCGACTGTTTGTTTCACGCTGTCAAACGTTTGAGCGACAGTATCTGATGCATCGTGCACCATATCCAAAACTTGGTGCTCAAGATTCTGAAGTTTTTCCACCAGGCCGGAACGAGATTCATCCATTTGATCCTGCAATTTCTCAGGTTCCGCTGGAACTCGACCTTGTGTTTCAATCGTCATGGAAGTGTCCTTATAAGTGCATGAGGATACCAGTAGTTCAGGTTTGCAGATTCATCGGACGACCACGGGACCCCACGGCGCCGCCACAACATTGAATAGCATCAGGATCACAAGAATAACGAGCAGCAAACCCAAGATCCCGCTCGGGCCGTAACCCCAATTGCGGGCATGGGGCCAAGCCGGAAATGCGCCAGCCAAAAGTAGGATCAAAATAATCAGCAGAATGAGTCCCATGGAATTGTCCTTTCAATAGGTAGAAGCGGCGCTTGGGCTATGCACTTCCATCAAGCTAACAGGCAGAGAATTGCTCAAGCCTGACTGGTAAAGCAAGTTGTGTGCCAAGCAACGTATTGGCCTTTTTTCGAATAGGGTGCAGCGCTTAGTTATGTTGTCGGTGCCTGCAAAGACGGCAGAAAATACTACACAAAGACAAATTCACTTGGAAGTTCTGCGATCGAAGGAGTGCGCACAGCAATGCGCAGCAGGTGGCAGGCATGGACAACATGTGCCGCGTCTTTGGTCTGGGCAAATTGTTGCAATTCGTTGCCTGTTCGATCGATGTTCGTCCGCGACGAGGCGTGAGAAATCGCGCTATGCCCCAAGAATCGGCAGGCAAGGGAATACGATTTGCTGTTTAACCAACTGGTGCCTCAGTACCCTGACAGTCAGATTCTTAGAATTCGGTCATGCGGACGATTACAATCCTCACGCGGAGCTAGTAAGCTGAGCGGATCTTAATGACCTTATCGAAGTAACGGTCGCAAGGTGCCGAATCCTCCTTCTGTGGCGTAATGCAATGAAACCAAAGCTAGACCGAGTGGCAAACAAACCCGAGGATGCGTTATTGTCCATGTTGGCGCATGAAATCCGGAATCCTCTTGCGGCGGTTGTGAACGGCGTTCAAATTCTACGGCAGGTTGGCACAACAGGGCCTCTTGCTGAGCAAACGCTTGACCTCATAGATCGGCAGCTCAAGCGGGTTGTTCAATTAATGGACGAATTGCCCAACCAAGTTGCGACTGCGGTGGCCCCAAACTTCCCGCCAAATAATGGAGCTCACAACAGGCCATCCACGGTGCTCGTCGTAGAAGATAACCGGGATGTGGCCAAGAGCTTGACATCCATGCTGCGCTTGTGGGGATATGAAGTTCATGTGGCATACGACGGATTGCAGGCATTAAGCGTGGCGCATCAAAATCATCCCCAGGTTGTCCTGCTGGATCTCGACTTGCCGGGCTTGGACGGTTTTGCCGTTGCCCGTCATCTCAAGGAAAGCTCCAAGCAGGCGACAGTGATTGCCGTTACCGCTTTCGGCGATGAGCAGCATCGGCGCTCCGTTCGTGAAGCGGGATTCGATAACCATCTGGTAAAACCGGTAGCGCCTGCGTCGCTTAAGAACCTGCTCGCCGCGCTCGATGTGGCTCAATCGCGATGAATTGAAATCGAAATTGGCTCGTTCAGCCGAACGCCCTAAAAAAATCGAGGTCCGCCTCAGGCGAGGTGGACCTCGAATATGGGAAATCGGTTGCTCATTCGACTCAGCCGCCGCAAGAACATGACGCTGCATCGGCTTTCCATTCTTGCTGCGTTTGCATCGAGTTCTTCGTCAGGTGGACATGTCGGTCCACTCGTTCGATCCATCCGGTGGGGACAAAATGGTGTAGGCCGTCCGGGCTGTCTTTCTTCGTCAATTTGATCGCATTCCCTTCGACTCGATCGACAACACCGATTTTCTTGCCACAGGAGGCGATTACGTCCATATGCTCCTTAATTCCCGCGACGCCCGCATTGGTGCCTTCCGCCGGCCCGCCAAGGCCAGTTTTTTCTTTCACGAAATCGACTGCATTCTCCGCGCCCTCGGCGATCTTATGACCGACAGTCTTCGCGGCATCCACAACCGCGTGACCGGCGTCTACAACCTTTTCCTTCATCGTGCTCGCCATGGTTCACTCCCTTGGAATTGGATTTTGGCAAATTGGGTTTGCCAGGTTTTTCAGTCAAACGATAGCTAAATTGAGGAGCAAATGAGGTGCCAAGAACCACAGGGCTTTGTTTTCCGATTTTTGAATTGGCAAACATGGACCGGACGATGTGACAAGGCGGCGAAAAGCGAATCGATGTGATGCTCCAGAATTTCAGCAGCGGTTTTCAAGCAATCCTTGTCAGCAAGGGTTGTAGCTCCGCCGCTTCTACGGGCTTTGTTAGATGATGATTGAAACCGGCTTTGCGGGCTCGATCACGATCGCCTATCTGTCCGTAGCCGGTAATTGCGATCAAGGACGTCCGGGCTGTGGCAGGATCGCCGCGCAGTTCGCTGGCCAGCGAATAACCGTCCAAACCGGGCAAGCCGATGTCGCAGAGGACAACATCGGGATGCCATTCCTTGGCAATCCTGACACCTTCTGGCCCCGTGTAGGCGACTTGCGTGTCATGCCCCATGAGTTCGAGCAGCATCTCCAAGCTGTCGGCTCCGTCGCGATTGTCTTCGACAATCAAAATGCGCAAGGCTGCCGCTGAAGATTTCGCGGAAGCAAGGCCGCTATCTTGCAGCACTTCTTTTTCGTCTTTCAAAGGAAGCCGGATGGTAAAAACAGCGCCTTGACCCGGTCCCCCGCTTGCCGCCTCGACGCTGCCGCCGTGGAGTTCAACCAGGCCCTTCACCAGTGATAAGCCCAGCCCCAACCCACCTGGTGAACGGTTCAAAGTACGGTCGGCTTGAGCGAAGGCGTCAAATAACCGCGGAAAGAGTTCAGGGCCGATGCCAATGCCCTGGTCACGAACCTCCAAGACCGCTTGCGTTTGCTCCTGATCGAGACTCAAACGCACCGATACGCTGCTGCCGCCATTGCGGAATTTGACAGAATTATCCAGCAGATTGTTCAATACTTGGGCCAATCTGGTTGCATCTCCGATAATCCGCACCGGCGAATCCGGAACCTCGACGTTCAGATGCATGCCGGTTTGCTCGACAACGGAACGGCGGTCCTCCACGGCAGTTTGCACCAGAGCGGCAAGATCGATCACATCGCGGTTTACCTGAATCATGCCTCGCGTCACGCGCGACACATCGAGAAGGTCGTCAATCAGGCGCTTGAGATGAAAAACCTGCCTCTCCATCATATCGCGGGCCAGGTCGATCGTGTGTTGATCGGCCTCGGTCAGTCGGAGAATTTGTAATCCATTCAAGACGGGAGCAAGCGGGTTGCGCAATTCGTGGGCCAGCATTGCCAGGAATTGATCCTTGCGGCGGGCGTTTTCCGCCAATTCCTCTGCTCGTTGCCGTAGTGATTCTTCTAATTGCTTGCGTTCCGTGATGTCACGCGTGAAACAGCGCGTGTGGCAAAAACGGTCCTTGTCCCACAAGACGTTCGAGCTCAGCAGTACGTGTCTGATGGAACCGTCTTTGCATCGTAGCCCCGCTTCGTAGCTGTGCAGTTCTTCCTTGTTGGCCAAGCGTTCCAAAATGTCCTCGCTGACGGCCGGATCGGCGTGAAATTCGCTAATGTGTTGGCCGATGTATTCTTCGCTGGCATAGCCCAGGAGTTCCAACTCTGCCCGGTTGGCCCACAGAATGATGCCGTCGGGCCCAACCCAGTGCAGGCCAACTGCTGCATTCTCCACGAAATCGGCAAGCTCGCGCTGGCTTCGCCGAAGTTCGTTTTCCGTCCTTGTCCGCTGAATGAATTGACCGAGTTGAGTGGCCACTGACATCAAGGTGTGCAGCATTTCTTCGGCAGGCGCCGTGGCTTTCCGGCTCAAGAACTCCAGCACTCCCAGGCGGCGATTGGCATGCACCACGGGCAAGCCAATTGCACCGCGCAGTGCATCGGCATCGCCCAGTGCGAGTCGCGATACACGACTGTCGACATGAAGGTTCCCGACCCAGACCGGTTTCCCGTCGGCGTGCGCTCTGCCAGGCACTCCCTCTCCAGCCTGAACAGTGACAGGGTGCGTGGCATAATCAATGGCATCGGCGGTCAGGCTCGGCATATGCCAGTGTTGCGTACAATTCAGCAGGCTTCCGGAATCGGCCGCCGACCAAAACGTGCCGGCTTCAAAGCTCATTCCTTCGCACGCCGTATGCAGCACGTGCCCTATTCCCTCGCTTTCCGTCGCGGCAGCGGCCATCGCCTGGGCACAAGCAAAATTCGTTGCCAGGTGGCTGCGTTGTTCTTTGCGGTCCGCTTCGCGCAAGCGAAACAGCTCCACGAATACTGCTACCTTGGCCCGCACAACTTCCGCGACCAGCGGTTTGACCAGATAGTCCACCGCACCCAAGGAATACGCTTTGGCGACCGGCAAGTCGTCAGTTTCATACGCCGTAACAAAGATGATGGGGGTGTGCCGAGAGGCATCTCTTCCGCGAATGATGGTTGCGGTTTCAAAACCATCCAGGGCCGGCATGTGAACGTCGAGCAGCACTGCCGCGAATTCATGATCGAGCATGAAGCGCAAAGTTTCGTTTCCAGAATGAGCTAACACCAATTCCAATCCAGGATCTTCAAGAATTGCCGCGAGAGCCTGAAGATTCGCAGGCTCATCGTCTACCAGGAGAACCTTGACTTTTGCTTTGTCATGGGGTGTTGGCGCCGTAGTGTGCATCTTTTTGAAACTCGCAGTGATTTATTGCAATCGGGGCCAGACCGCCTTGGGCATGCGTAAGCGCGTAATTGAGGAGCATGCCGCGCATGAAGCGACTCCGTGTCGAAATTATTACATTGAGCCGTCGTTCTTTGGAGTCGCGAGCGCCGCATTCTCTTCACCAATGGCCTTTGGCCTATCGAGATCTCGTTGGCAAGCCACCTTGTTTCGACTGAGCCATTCGCGAAGCGACGTTTTGAAGACGCCAACCAACATCGGTTTAGGGGCACGGGTGGCAGTACGATGGGTTGCAAACCGGCGCATGACATTTAACCTTTCGATAGTGAGGGGAGACTGGCGAAGACAGACTTGGTTTGATGAGCAATTATCGTGCCTAATGCCAGTCGGGCTACACTTGCCTGCATTTAACGTGGCAAATAGACCTCCATTGGGCCATTCAAAGGCACCCCTCTACCTGCACGAAGGCGAGCTTGTGCGCCGTCGCCCCGGCAGCCGGATATAATAGGAAGTCGCTCCCATACATGGGCGAATTCACAGCAACCCAAGGGTTCTTCCATGTCTGTCGATCCACAAGTGATTCACGCCGAGGTCCACGTCGAAATCGGCGGCATACTTCAGCGCCACGTGAATGTGATCCTTGAGCGCTGGAGCAAACGTGCAGCCCAAGAGCAACCACATGCGCAGCGCGTTCACCACGACGTGCTGCTCAATCGCCTCGTCGACTTACTCGTCACCTTGGGTCAAAGTTTGGCAGAGTCACAGGCGCCGCACAACGGCCGCCATCGCAAGATCGCCTCCATCCATGGAGAACAACGCTGGGAAAATGGCTGGTCGCTGTCCGAATTGATCAGGGACTTTCAGATCCTGCGGCTCGTCGTTTTAGAGTATCTCGAAGAGAGCTTGAATCGATCACTGACTCACCGCGAAGCGATGGCCGTTGGATTGGTTCTAGACGAAGCCATCGCTGCCAGTGCGGTCATGTACATGAAGGGCCGCGACGACCATATCCGCGAACTTGAAGAAAAGCGAGCCGAGGAAGATAGACAAATGCACCAGCGTCTTCGCGAACAGGCGGAAGCATTGCGCGACGCGGATCGCCGCAAAAACGAATACCTGGCCATGCTGGCACACGAACTGCGCAATCCCCTCGCACCTGTGCGCAACGCCATTCAGGTTCTCAAGCTCAAAGCGCCTGCCGATCCAGAACTCCAGTGGCCTCGCGAAGTAATCGAACGGCAAGTGCAGCAAATGTCGAGCATGATCGACGATTTGTTCGACGTGTCTCGCATTAGCCTGGGAAAAGTAAAGTTGACCAAGCAGCCGACCGACCTGACCGCCATCGTTTCGAGAGCTGTGGAAATTGCAAGACCGTTCATCGACGCCAAGAAGCATCAGCTGACAGTCACATTGCCACCTGGCAATGTGCGTCTGGATGCCGACGTGAGCCGGATGACCCAGGTGCTTGTGAATCTTCTGACTAATGCGGCCAAATTCACCGACGAGGGTGGACGAATTTGGCTGAGCGCCGAGTGCATCCACGATGAACTTGTCCTGAAGGTCAGAGATTCGGGGATTGGCATCTCAGCCGAAGTGTTGCCTCGGATTTTCGATGCCTTCACTCAAGAAGAGCGCTCCATGGACAGAGCTCAGGGAGGACTCGGCATCGGACTGACCCTGGCACGCACTCTCGTCGATTTGCACGGTGGACGGATCCAAGCTTCCAGCGCCGGCCGCGGCCAGGGCAGCGAGTTTGCGATTTATCTTCCCATCGCTAATATACCCAGTAATCCAACACCAAAGGATTCAACGGATACGCCTTCCAACGGTCAGGTGAGCCGTAGACGCGTCCTGGTCGTGGATGATTTGCGTGACGCAGCCGAAACTCTGGCGATGTTGTTGAGACTGCTCGGCCATGACGTGCGCACCGCAAACGACGGTAAATCAGCCATCGAAATCGCCAGTGTTTTCACACCGCAATTGGTGCTTCTGGACATTGGGCTACCAGGCATGGACGGATTGGAAGTTGCGCAATGCATGCGTCGCGAACCTGGTCTTAGAGACATAATCCTGGTGGCCCTGACGGGATATGGCGATGAAGAAGTCCGGCGTCGTACGCAGGCAGCTGGGTTCAACGCCCACCTTATTAAGCCTGTGGACCTCCAGGAACTTCACACACTGCTTACTCGATCCGATCAAGTCAAGACAGTTTGAACTGACTGAGAGTCGCAATTCAGAAGACGTGTCCGTCCCCTAACGACACGTTGACCGGCACACCCAAGCGGCATGCGCCGAGGCGTGCAAGTGCTTCGCGCTGCGATGTGGCGGAGTTTTGTTTGCAGGAGTTTCGACGATGGAATTTGCAGACGCGCGACGATGTCACGAGCTGTCGACCAACGAGTTCGTCTGGCGATTGCGGTGACGCAAAGGCGTCGACACGCCATAATGTTCTGGGAGCGACTTCAAGTTCGCGACCGGTTCGAGATTGCCATGACAACTTCAGCCTTCATTGCGGTCATAAAGATTCGGGATGCCAACCCCTACATCTTCGTCAGTGCGGTCCGGGCGAACGCCATCAAGCCGGGCTGGCGTAAGCCCCTTCCGGTCCTGGTGCGTATCAATCGTAAACCCGCAAATGCATGGCAAATCAACATGATGCCGGTGGGCAACGGAGGCTTCTATCTATACCTGCACGGCGATGTTCGCAAGGCGTCCGGCACAGCAGTGGGTGATCGCGTGCACGTAGAGATCGATTTCGACACGAGCTATAGAAGCGGCCCCCAGCACCCCATGCCCCCTTGGTTCAAAAAGGCACTCGCCGGAAGTCCGCAAGTCATGAAGAACTGGCAGGCATTAATCCCGAGCCGTAAAAAGGAGATTCTCCGTTACTTCTCGCGCCTCAAATCGCCGGACGCTCGCGCCCGGAACCTCGGTAAAGCGCTCCATGTGCTTTCAGGCGAACCGGGCCGTTTCATGGCTCGCTCGTGGAAGGACGGATCGTAGGCGCCTGATTACGCTCGTCGACGCCCTAATCTCGTGGCCGGAGGCGCAGCCGCCACCCGAAGGGCACTAATCCGGCCGAGAGATGCCGAGCTTTGTCACTGGGCACGCAGCGCAACCAAGTGCGGCAATTGAGGCACTGGCCTGTGCTGCTCGAAAATGGAGGAAACAACCATGAGCGTTTCACGGAAAACAGCCATCGTGACCGGAGCATCGCAGGGAATCGGCGCGGGCATCGTGAAAGCGTTCGCCCAGCGGGGCTTCAACGTTGTCGCCAATTCCCGGAAGGTGACTCAATCCACCGAGGTCGCGGCTTCTGACCACGTCGCCCTCGTAGACGGTCACATCGGCGAGCCGGCAAGCGCCGCCAAGATCGTCGAGACGGCGTTGGCTCGCTTCGGGTCAATCGACGTGCTGGTCAATAACGCCGGCATCTTCTTCACCAAGCCGTTCACGGACTACACCGCCGACGACTTCAAGTCGCTGGTCTCGACGAACCTCGAGGGCTTCCTGTACATCACCCAGCTCGCCATCAAGCAAATGCTCGCCCAGAAGACCGGCGGGAGCATCGTCACGATCACGGCGGCGCTGGCGCGCAACCCAATCCGGGGCATGCCGGCGGCGGTGCCGATGATCACCAAGGGCGGTCTGGAAACGATCACCCAGCACCTGGCGATGGAGTACGCGAAAGACGGCATCCGCGTGAATGCCGTCGCGCCCGGCGTCGTCCACACACCGATGCACCGGAACACTCCGAGGGACTTGATGGAAAGCCTGTCACCGATGGGCCGGCCATCGACGGTCCAGGACATCTCCGATGCAGTCTTGTACCTGACAGACGCCGCGACTGTCACGGGTCACACCTTGTATGTTGATGGCGGCGCGCATTTCGGCCGCTGGTAATTGAAAGGCGCGTTCAACATGACCGCCAATGCAACGACCGCCGAGGACTGTCTCGCCAAACTCGGCATTCATCTGCCACACGCGCCAACGCCTTTCGGTGCTATTGAAAAGGATCCACTCCCAGCGTCCTTGCCAATCGGCAAGGTTGACTCGAGTGACACTTTTCCGCCAACGGCGCAGAAGATTGCTCGTTTTCATTGTTACTCGCGTCGCCGTGATAATTGTCGCAACCGCTCCACCCTACCTCAGCGCCAGCGTAATGGTTGGGAGGCGGTGTGATCTATTTCAGCCGTACGGTGTTGGCAAATTGCTGTAGATCCTGGCCTTTGAGAACGGCGGCCAGCAAGTCGGGAAGGCGGTCCGGCGTGCAGCCGAAACACGGCATGCCGAGCTTGGTGAGCTTTTCGGCCAGGTTGGCGTTGAAAGAAGGTTGACCCTGGTCGGAGATGGCCAGCAGCGTGACCGCACGCAGGCCGCTTTCCAGCAGGAATTCCATCTTCTTGACGAAGCGATTTTCGTTGGGGCTGGTGTCGTAAAGGTCGGCGATCAAGATGTACAGCGTCTTGGCGGGCGTGTGCATGAAGCGCTCGCAGTAGCAGGTGGCCTTCCAGTAATCTTCGGCCCCGCCCAGTTGCACGCCGAACAGCAGATCGACCGGATCGCTGCAGTGTTCGGTGAGATCGACCACTTCCTCGTGATTGAAAGCGACGACGTGTGTTTCCACGGCTGGCATGCTTGCCAGGATGGCCCCCATGATGCCGCCGTAGATAAGCGAGGTGGCCATGGAACCCGATTGGTCCATGGCGATGATCACGTTCCACTCGTTTTGGCGATGGCGGCGGCGGAAGAAGGAAATCTCCTCGGGGATGATCGTCTTGAGGGTAGTGTTATAGTTCTTCAAATTACGGCGGATGGTGCGTGGCCAATCGAGGTTCGGAAGGCTGCGAAACACGGAATGCTGGCTGCGGTCCAGCGCGCCGCGAATGGCCTGCGCGAACCTCGATTCCAGCCGCTTGCGTAATTCTTCGACGACGCGGCGGACCAGGTCGCGGGCGGCGGCCTTGGCTTTTTCGGGAACCAGGTTTTTCAATTCCAGCACCGCGCTGGCCAGATCGATAGATGGCTCGACCTTGGCCATGATCTCCGGCTCAAACAACAACTCCTTCATGCCGCGGCGCTGGATGGCATCCTGCTGTAATAGGACCACGACATCCTTGGGAAAGAAGTTGCGGATTTGATCGAGCCAGCGAGCCACTCGCGGCAGCTGGCGCCCCTTGACGGCACCGTGAGGGCGGCCATCGGTGGGCGATTCCCATTCATCGCGGCTGATTTCCTGTTCCGAGTCACTGGCGTAAATCGCTTCGAGCGCTTCGTCCATTTCCAGTTGCTCGGCTGAAAGCGTGCAACCGGAGGGCGACATCTGGGCCATGGACTCCTGGCTGTCCTTGCCGAGAATCAGACGCCAGCGGGTGAGTTGTTCTTGGTTGAACATGAGGGTGTCCACGCTACATTTCGAAATCAAACTCGTTCAAATCCTTCAATGTTTTCTCTTCTGCTTCGGTGAGCGGCTGCTCGATCATTTCACTGGCGGCATCCGCGTTCAGTCCCCAGAACTGCCCGAGGTTCTCGGAAATGTGCCGTTTCTCGCGGGCACTGAAGGGGCCGAACGCCCGCCGCAGAAACACGAGGGCCCTGCGGAACTGGTCCTCGTCCAGAGATTCGATGTAGCCGGCGAGCTGTTCCCACAAGGGTTGCCGGGCCAGGAGGGCGTAGCGGTTGCGCTGGGCCAGGCCTTCGAACCAGCCCGCGCCCAGGTCCGCCGGCACACCGGGAGAGATGCGCCGCGAAACCTCGCGTGCCAGCGCCTCGTTTTCCATCAGCCCACGTTCTAGCAAGATGGCACAGGCGTAGCCCGAGAGCGACGGGTTGCGGTCATCGGCATCGGCGAGTTTCTGGAGCTGCTCGATCCACAGCGGCTCTTCCAGGCGGTCATGGAATTCCAGGCCGACTTTGTTCAATTCATCAATGCCTTGCATGGTTTGTTTAACTGCCTTGTCGTCGCAACTGGCCGCCGCGAACAAAGCCAGCGTGGCGGAAACGAACAGTTCCTCCAGCAATGGCACAAGCGGCTGGGGGTCGAAGCGGCGGACATCGCCGTAGCGGATTACCAGGCTCAGTTGCCAGGCGGCGGCCGCCAGCGCGACAAACTCACTGCTGGTCGCGGCTAGTTCTTGCAAACGCCTTCGCGCCAGTTCCATCGACTTCATCATGCCGCACTGGCAGGCGTCGTTCACCAGGGCCGCTGCCGCGGCGATCGACGTGCAGGCTTCGAGTTGCGATTTGAATTTGTAAGCGGTGGCCAGCTCGACCGTTTCCCCCAGCAATACGGCTTCGACCAGCTCGATTTCGCTTTCCGGCGTCCAACACAGTAGCCACTTTTCCGCCCACGTCGCCGATTGCTGGCGAGTTTTGGCAGGCTTGGCGAACGATACACCCAGCACGCGCAGCCGGTGAAAGAAAGAGGAGCGATGCAAATCCTGGAAGGCCGCCTCTTCACTTTTGACGCGTCTGTTTTCGCGCAGATCCAGGTCAAGCTCCTGCTGAACGGCCGAGCGGTATTTTTCCAGCTTGAGGCGGCCAAGCTCGCGTTCGAAATCGGCCTGAATCGACGTCTGGCTGACGCCCTTGGGCAACTGGCCGATGGCGGTGCCCACATCGACGTGGGCCAGCGATTCCTTGACGGTGGCCAGTTCACCCTGACCCAGCAGCGCCACGGCGGCATCGCGCAGATCGGCCAGGGTGGGGGCAAGGCCGTCTTTCAGCGCCGAGAGAGTTTCCGCGAGCCGGACGCCGTCGATCACCTCGGCCGTCGAGCGATGGGTGCCGGCCTCGCGCAGCTTGCGGGCGACCAGCGACAGATAGCGCCGCGACAAATCGCCGATGCCGTGTTCGTTGAGCGCATCCCAGAGCAATTCGAAGTAGGCCGGGGCCGGATTGCCGGCGCCGTAACCGGACTGCGACGAAAGGCGGAAATAGGAGTAAGGCATCAGCGTCAGCTT
>DASRAT010000966.1:0-9297 GCA_035638015.1 Gemmataceae bacterium
ATGGACATCGACTGCTCGACCTGAACCGAGAATTTGGTTTATCCTGAGCGTAATTCGGTAAGTCGTAGTGGCGATCCCAAGGTACTGGATCACCTGCGACACCTTACGAACGTGCAACATCGCCAAGGTCAACTTGGCGAATGTCGAAAGCCATAGCACTATTCTCCCCAATCTCATTCCCAGTAGTCTTCCCAGTTTTCCGCAAAGGCTGCTTTGAGCCTTTCCAGTAGGCATTGGTCTTGATCTTGGCCATCCAGAGATCGGAGCCGCCAACTCCGCCTTTGCACACCACGCCTTCGTTTACGTCGTATTTGCCCTGGCGCACGTCTTCGGAGAATTTCCCGGTCAGTTTCCCTCGGTAAACGACTCTGGCGCTGGGCAAATGCCCGAAATCGGCTACGAATTGCTCAGGGCCAATCATGCCAAATGGCTCGACCAACACGTCGAAAAGTACCAACCGCTTCCGTTCGCCTGTCTTGTGCAGGCCGGCAAAGGAATTCGGCCCGATGAACTCGGTAAAGGCTCGGACACTGTTGAAAGACTGGTAATGTGAGTTTTCCTTGAACACGCTGTCCAGGCCAGTTGCCAAGGTGGAAACGAAGACAGGAACGCACTCATGAAGATGAGCGTGTGCCAGTTTGAAAAGTTCCATCCCATTGTCGGCCAGCATGAACTCATCCCGTCGAGTGCCGAAGCTGTGCCAGCCGAATTCCCGGTCCCAGTCCCAGTGGAGGTTGGTGCCGTCGTATTTCTCAAAAGCCACACACCGGCCCAGCGGGGCATTGCGACTTCCAGGGATCTTTGGGTAATACAGCATGGCTCTTCCACCAAACGGCGCAGCTCTTTTCTTTGCCCATCAATGCGAACCCTGGCAGTCACCGCCTTGTCTATGGTCTCATCGGACTTCCACCACGGACAAATAGACAATCCGTCCTGGTCATTGGTTCGGAACGATTTTCAAGGCAAAGGCATCATGGTGAAGCGTTAGACGACTGGCGTTGGCTCATCAAAACCCCGTCCCGCTTCCAGGGATCGGGGCCAAACGCTCGTTGTGCGCTTCGACCACGTTTCCCAGGATGCCGCTGCCATGTCCAAAGAACAAGCTTTTCGAGATGCGTCAAAGCTCCGTCTCGACGATGCCATTCACGCCGCACGGCTCATTGCCTCTCATCGCTCTGGAGCAACAATTGCCTATGACCGGCTCGTGCAGCACGCCCACAGTCACACTAGCCTCCTGCGACCCCGCACACATGCCGGTTTTGGACAACTCGGTGAGCCGCTCATGTTCAATGTCGGTTTGTTGAACCTCGCTTTGCATCATGCTGATTGGCTCCGTCCGGTGGAACATTGGGCGGCACCCAGGATGAATTCGCTCCCGCAGTTCGCTTCCCTGGCCCATCACCTTCTTGCCAAATACCCGGTGCCAGCATTCATGACCTCGGTGTGGTTTATCGCCCCGTCCCAGCCAGCATCTCGCCAGCAAGGTTGGTTCAAGCACATCGGACTGGGCTTCAGCATTCGCCACGCCGATCTGCCGCTCCCTCTCACCAGGGCGATGGCTCATTGGTTCGCCCAGGCACCGGATCACTACACCGTCGAAATGGCGTTGCGCTGGGCGCAGGTCAGGGGCCTTGGTGGTCACGAGATGCTTGCAAAGGTCGTCGCAACCACCCGGCTGGGCACGGTCTTTAAAAACGAGGACTTCTGGCTGACCGCTCTTCGTTTTTTCGTCAACCACCCGAAGATCGACTTGGCGCAGATCGGCCCCATCGTGGACTTCCTCCAGCATCAGCGTTTTGAACCTCAAGAGGTCTGTGTTCACGGCGTATTTGTCAAGCAGCCACCGCCACAACCGGATTACGCCATGAAAGGCCGATCCCTGCGGTCGGTGATGCGTCAGGTGGCCGAATGGCACAAGCAGCTTGGCAAAGAAACGAAGAAGCCGGTATTGCGTTGGCCTCGCTGCAAAATCGGGGAGTTTGAGCATATCGAGGGTAACGAACACCTGGCGAGCATGCGGCGGTGGACGATCACTGAACTTCTCACCAGCAGGAGGCTATTCGATGAAGGCCGGTTGATGCACCACTGTGTCGGCACATATGCTGAGCCGTGCGCCAAGAGGCAGACTTCGATCTGGTCGCTGACGGTCGAGAACGATCAGGGCTGCAAGCCGGTTTTGACCGTCGAGGTGGACCTTACCAGGCGAACGATCTGCCAGATTCGAGGACGGTGCAACAGGCTGCCGAAAGATCACGAGCGGGAGATCATCCGCCGCTGGGCCATGTGGGAAGGGTTGCGGATTGCGGAGCAGATTTAGCAGGTGGGATATGGGGTTGGTGGCGCTGGTTGCTTACTCCTTTCCCAAGATCAGGTCCAGCACCCAGCATCCCCGGACATGCGGCCCTGGTCCACGAAGGTGGGCAAGGATTTCGGCGTTGTCGCATCCTGCTTTTTCGAGGGCGTCGGCTAGGGTTTGCAGTCGGTCGAAAGCTCCGTCGTCGTAAATGGTCTGGGCAAGTTTAGGAATGGTGCCGTCGTTCCAGCCGAGCCAGGTGGGGTCGATGGTAACTGGTTGGAACGGGTTGCCAAACAACTCATGAATCAGCGGCACTTGTGAGGCCAACTCTGCATCAATTGCAGAATAACCGGCTGCCTTTGACTCCTCCGTTTCCACGCCGCCGTCTAAAAGGAAGGCACATGTCGCCACCCAAATGCAGTTGCTGATATTCTTGAAGTAATCGGATCGTTCAGCCGGTGGCGACAATAGGCTCCTTGCATGGTGTGCTGCACCTACAAGTCCGCCGTAGAAGGATCGCCGCAAACTATCATCGGGGAAATACCTTTCATACAGGTCACGGAAAGCTGCTTCCGCATCTGCTGAAACAGATTGCAACTCTTCAAATCCGATTGGGCCGTCCGCCAAGCGCTCACCTACTTCGACTGCTCGGCGGCTTCGTTGATCTGTAAGAAGATGCCAAAACCGTCGCAACAAAGCGCACTCCGTCAAGCGAGCCTTCCGCTCACTCGCCTTATCCGAGAGAAACTTGAACATCAACTGAGCGTCTGTGCAAGCCAGCCATTCCTGCTCGGTCATGGCCTCACTCCTTCCCCAACAGCAAATCCACGACCCAACATCCTCGAACGTGTGGCCCTTCGTCTCGGCAATGATTAAGAATGTCGGGGTTCGTGCAACCCGCTTCTTCCAGGGCATCGGCGAGGACAGCGAGGCGTGCAAGGTCAAGTACGCCTGAAGGCAAGGCACGTTCTTCGTAGGCGGCGTGCGCAAGGGCGACAACAAGAGGTGTCTGCCAAGTGCGGGTGATGGGGACAGGACGGAAGGAGTTGCCGAAGATGTCGTGGAACAGAACCGACTGAGCATGGCGTTCCTGGGCGTCGGGGGATGCGTCCCAAGTGTTAGATATGCTTTGGGCTGCGAACAGAGAACAATTACTCGCCGAAAGTCCAGCGTCGTTGTAACTCAAGTTCGTTCCGCAAAAGGTGGCAGCGTACAGAGCAGCAGGTCCAATCGCTGTAGAGGCTGCTTCGCATGCATCATTGTGCGCCTGCTGCAACTGCGCATTGCTCACTACCCCATCGGCATATTTCTCGGAAATATCCACAATTGTTCGTGTTCGTTCGTCTGTCAACACCTGCCATACTCTTCGGCAACACGCCACAGCAAACAGGCGCAACTTCCGGTCGCTGGTTTTGCCTTTAAGGAACTCCAGCATTGCCTGTGGGTCGGTGCAGGTCAGCCATTCAGCTTCAGTCATGGGCTATTCCTTCCCCAACAGAAAGTCCAATACCCAGCACCCTCTGACATGCGGCCCCGGTCCTCGGCAGTGCGCCAGGATGTCCTGGTTGTCGCATCCGGCTTCCTCCAGGGCATCTGCTAGGATCGGCAAACGGTCGTAAGCTCGGTCGTCATAGATTATCTGCGCCAAAGTGCCCACACCTGAAGTGAGCAAGGAACGGTCACAGGCGACAATACGAAAATAGGTTGGGCCGAAAACGTCTCGCAACAGCTCGCATTGACGTGCCCGCTCATTCGCCCACTCAGCCTCCCCCATACCCAACCACTCGGCGGGCATTTGAGCATCGGCAATTCGCATTGCCTCGCCAAGAGAATTGTCCTCGGATGCCGCATCAAATATCTCATGCCACTTTTTCTTGGTTTCCGAATCCTTGCGCAACACAGCATCTTTTGCGATAGCTGCGGTGAATTGAATTGCGTTCTCGGCGGCGTCCCACGCTTTGTACAGGACCACCGAAAATGCGCTTCCTGGCGTTCCCCATGCTCGCCCGTGAAGATCATTAGTGGTCGCAAATCCATCGGCAAAGCGTTCTGCAAATTCAAGCGTTTTGCGACTATCGGTTGCATCAGTCAAAAGATGCCAAATATGCCGATGACATGCCACAGCAAACAGGCGCAACTTCCGGTCGCTGGCCTTGCCTCGAAGGAACTCAAGCATTGGCCAAGGGTCAATGCAGGTCAGCCATTCTTGCTCGGTCATGGATTACTCCAGCCCCAGCACCAGGACAAGCACACGCCTTCTTCATGGACGCTCGATTGATGCAATCGTTCAGGATTTCCAGCGCAGATGGCTCCGAGCCGTTCGTGAATTGATGAAAGTGGCGATGGGGTCATGTCTCCCTCCTTTGTGCTATTCGGCGTTGGCAAGGCATTTCTCCAGAAACGTCCGCAGTTGCTTTACCCATTCGACGACTGGCTGCCATTCTTCTGGTTTGTCCCACGCCCACTGCAACTGGATTACTGCCGGAGGTTGATCGAGGCTGAAAAACTCAAAGCCAACCGAGCCAACATCGCACGTCACTGCCTTCATCGCATCGAGCCATGCAATGGACACCCGCAATTTGGCTCCAGCATTCAGTAGTGCATCGAATTGGCCAGCCGATATTTCGGCATCCCGGACGGTGATTGCTGGCTGGAAGCTGGCTTGCTTGTTGCTCTTCTCCACCAAGGCATGTAGCCGCCGCAAGTCCTCTGTCCGATGCCAAACTGCCTGGCGCACGAGTGGTCTCTTTTTTGCATCGTGCAGGGGGTTGAACACCGTGAAGGATGTGGGTTCGGACTCGCAGCCGAAGCCCATTGCATCGTCCCAAAGACGCAGCCGAGGATGCCTATATGTCATGAAACCATCCACGACAAGTGAAGGTTGGATGTCGGCACTATTCTCCAGCATCCGCCAGGCACGAGCCATCATCACCTCCCAGCTCAGATTCCAAGGAGTTTTGTCGGACGCTACGGATTCGACAGACATGATGTTCCTCGCTTCTGGATTGCGTTGTATGGCGTCAGGACACTTTATTCGACCTATGGCAGTCCTACTCCTTGCCCAAAACCAGATCGAACACCCAACAGCCTTTGACATGGACGCCGGGCCGCCGACAGTGGTTCAGCATGTCCTCGTCCTGGCAACCGGCTTCCTCCAGGGCGTCTGCAAGGACCGGCAAACGGTCGAATGCTTGCGCCTCATAAATTGCCTGCGCCAACTTGGGGATCGTGGAGTCGTTCCAGGCGAGCAATGAACGGCCAGCGATGGGGACTTGGCGGAAGGGGTTGCTGAAGATGCAGCGGAGCAAAGCGCATTGCTTTACAGCCATATCTCGCCAAGCGTTTTGCCTGGCGAGCTTTTGGTGCCTTCGATTTTGCCCCACCGCCGTTTTCCAGGCAAGCTCCCCGATGACGCCCACTACCCACCCCGCAGTTGCCTGAGCGCTGCTTTTGGCCTCAAAAGTCGGGATGGCGATTACTCTGGCTACGTCCTCAACAGGGTGGCGTTTTCTTTCTGGTCGAGAATCCGCCAACGCATCGCACGCCGCCTGATGAGCCGCTACCAACTCATCATGCCTACCACCGCATTCAGCCATCGTCTCGATCACAGCAATTGCATTCTGGCTCCGGGCGTCATGGAGAAGGTGCCGAATACACTGGCAACAAGCCACAGCAAATAGCCGCCACTTGCGTTCGTTTTGTGCCGGGAGGATGTAAACCATTGCACCAAGATCAACGGAGGTTAGCCATTCATGCTCCGTCATGGCTTACTCCTTCCCAAGCAGTAAATCCAACACCCAACATCCGCTGACATGATGCCCCGATCCTCGGCAATGCCCCAGCATGTCCCCGTTCGTGCAGCCCGCTTCGTGCAAGGTGTCGGCCAGAATTGGAAGGCGGTCAAATGCTCGGTCATCATAAATGGCCTGAGCCAATTTGGGGATATTGCCGTCATTCCAAGCGAGCCAAGCCGGTTCGATAGCACCGGGGCGAAAGAGGGTGCCGAAAATGCAACGCAGCAAGTCGCACACGGAGGAGTCAAGCACGTTGGCCCCTTGTCGGTTGGTTTCCCACGCTGCCTCCCACGCATCTCTGATTGCCAATGACAATGTGGCGCGTTGGGCTTGACTTGACAGGGACAGCCGCACAGGGTTGTTGCTTCTCCATGTTCCACCGCTCACTGGTCCTTGCGGGGCCAACTTCGCTGAAGCGATGACTTGTTTCCAACTTCCACACGAGTCAGCATATCGCAATGCCATTTCATCAAAGCCAGACTGCGTTCATTGGTCAAGTACCGAAAAAGGGATGGCTGTTGGCAGCACCCCACAGCAAACAACCGCAGCTTGCGGTCGCTGGCCTTGCCTCGAAGGAATTCCAGCATCGGCTGGGGATCGGTGCTTTTCAGCCATTCTTCTTCGGTCATCGTGGCGCTCCTCTCCTGGTCCAGTTTACCCGCCCATTCATCATCTGTCTGGCTGGGCGTGCCAGAGAAGGGTAAAACAGCATCAGGAAGAAGAGACCCAGCGTTCGAGGTGTACCAACGAGGCCATCAACCGCCATGAAATCACTGACCGAATACCTGACCTTTAACATCCCAGCAAGGATGGCCTTCCAGAACATCACGCCCCAGGTCGAGGAAATCGTTCGCAAAAGCGAGGTGCAGGAGGGCATCGTCCTGTGCAACGCCATGCACATCACCGCCAGCGTTTTCATCAATGACGACGAGCCTGGCCTGCACGCCGATTACAAAAAATGGCTGGAGGGATTGGCCCCCTTCGACCCGTCACCTACTCGCTACCAGCACAACCGCACCGGCGAGGACAACGCCGATGCTCACATGAAACGCCAGGTGATGGGGCGGGAGGTCGTGGTAGCAATCACCAAGGGGAAGCTGGATTTCGGACCGTGGGAGCAGATCTTCTACGGCGAGTTTGACGGCAACCGCCTCAAGCGGGTTCTGGTGAAGGTAATTGGAGAGTGATTGCTACCGGCACGACCGTAGCAGTGCTACTGTTCGACTGCCTTCAGGGAGCCAAGTCGATGGGGACCGACATCTACCTCCACGCCGAAAAACGAAGCGATGGTGTTTGGCAGTCCTGCGGGACTGCTGAACTCCGCGACTGGCGGGCTGACACCCGTGCCACCCCGCCGCGCAGCGGTCCCACGATGGTAGGCCGGCGTTTTAACGCCGGCCGAACGCAGGCCAAGTTATTCCCTACGCCGCGTTAGCGACGTTTGAGGCGGCATCCTTCAGGCCCTGCCCCACGAAAAGAAGTTGACAGGTCCCGTCCCTAGGGCCTATCTTCAATCCAGCGCCGCCTTCCAGCTCCATAGCCGAGGTTGTTGGGACCCGCGGTTCAGTCCAACTGAATTTTATCCGGAGTGCTCCGCCCCGCAGCGTGAGCGCAGGTGCGCATCCCTCAAGGCGGAGCACTCCGGATATAATCCTTAACGTTCGGCGGCAGAGGGCACGTCCAATGGTGAAGGCTTCGGCCAAGGACTGGGCGGACATGGTCGGCTTTTACCGTCGGCTGATGGATGAGTACGGATGGCGTCAAGGGCCGATGCTGGAATTGGTGTATTGGCTGGCGGCCGGCCCGTACAGCCAGGTGCTTTTCCCCAGCACGTCGCACGAGGCGCTGGGGCTGTCAACGGTGCCCACTTACCAGGAGCGGTGCCAACGGCCGATGGTGTACATCGTATACTCGGAACCCAGCGGGTTCGTCCTGCACTGGCAGCGTGGGCAGGGCGACGAAGTCCGGGAGGAGCCTGTGCCATCGCCGGAGTCCCCGGAGGTCTTCGGCCGCATCCTCGGCTGGCTGGGCGTAGCGGAGCAAAGGGACGCCGAACAAAGAAATGAAATGGGGTCAGGTTAGGTTTTGCAAGGGAAAGCCTCCCTCGTAGCTTCTCAAGCCGAACAAAATGCTGCAAAATGATCGGGCCGGCATTGCGGCATTACCCGTTTTGAAGTCTCTATCGCCGGCCCGGCATTTGAGCAAAACGTTCGGCGGTTTGTGTCTCACCCAAGGGAAATGTCAATGGGTCGCTGGATGGAAATCGTACGCCACTGGCTTCCCCCCTCTGAGAATCAACACGAAAAACGTCGTCCTTTGATTCTCGGCGAGATCGCGCCCAATCCATTGATGGAAGCGGTTTCAAACGTTCCGCGCGATGCTCGGCAATTGTTTCCATTATTGGATCGTGCACGGGTCGATTCCGGCGCGTACGATGACGAGCAATTGTGGCTTGATGATTTGGATGCTGTGAAGTTGCTTGAGGAGTTTCGTCAGTTTCGGCGAGTCTCTCAGCGCGAAGCCTTCGTCACAGGGCTGAAGGCAGAGCGGCTTTTGGAGCTATGGCGAGGCTCTACTGACGAAGTGGCGTTCAAAGATTGGCTGGACCGAATTGAAGATTTGTTGGAGTTGGCGACACGCGAAAAAGCCTGGGTTCTGCTCCTCGCGTGAGTTTCAGCCGCCGAACAAAATGCTGCAAAATGCCCGGGCCGGCATTGCGGCATTACCCGCATTGAAGTCTCTATCGCCGGCCCGGCATTTGAGCAAAACGTTAGGCGTCTAGGAGGCGAAGGGCATGCGCGATCCGGCGCGGATCGATCAGGTGCTCGCAGCGATCCGCGAGGTCTGGGTCGACGACCCGGATTCGAGGCTGGGCCAACTGCTCGTCAACGCCATGCGGACGACGGACCCCGGGCTCGACCTGTTCACCGTCGAGGACACGGTGCTTGTTCGCAAGCTGGCGTCGTTCGCCAGGCTTCGAAGGCGGCCCGGCGCCTAACCTCGCGCTGCAGCAGACCCCGGCCACGGGCCGCGCTATCAGCTTCGATCATGCTCACTGGTCCGTGGCCGGGTCCGCTGAGCTTGGGCGTTCGCGGGCAAAGGTTGACCAACCGATGAGTCTGACTTGGGCTCTGTTTGCAGAAGCGCCTCCTACGGCCACGGACCCGGACCGCGAGCTGCGAGGCATGGGCTCGCCCGCAGTGGTTC
>DASRAT010000967.1:0-8512 GCA_035638015.1 Gemmataceae bacterium
CTCCGGGTCAGTGAGGAACACGGATTGCCAAGCCAGGTGGTAATCCTGCTCGATGGACACGGCTCGCAAGATCATTGGGCAGGCGGCATTGGGATCGAGATGCACGGCGACGCTATTGGGGCCGGGAAGAACTCGATTGGAAGGCAGCAGCCAGGTGATCCGCCGAGCGGCAGTGTCAGTCACTCCCGAGACCGCGGCCATGTTGTGGCCGTTGGCGGCAACGAGGACGCGATCTCTGCCGCGGTTGCTTTTCAAAAGATCGATAATGAGCTTGCGCGGCAGGGTAGTTGTCTTGTACCAGTGGCCGATGGTTTCAAACCAATTGCTTTGGTCGGCCAGCAGGGCCTTGGTTCGCTGGAGGATGTCGAGCGTTTGTGCCAGCATGGTGGGGGCCCCTCCTTGTTGTCAAAATGCGCGTTTGCACGGCACGATCATAAATGGCGGGTGCAAATACATTGGAAATTGCGAATTGCAAATTACTCTATCGCGGATTGAACCCCAGAGGCGCCTATTCAATTTGCAATTGCCATTTTGCAGTATTAAGCCCAGGGCAGGTGTCTTGGTCTTGAGGCAGTGCTTACTTGCCCGCTTTCTTTTTATCGTTCCACTCTTTGATGTACTTCTCGGGATCTTCCTTAAAGGCATCGCGGCAGCCGCTGCAGCACACGTAGTAGGTGGCGTTTTTGTAAGTCACCGCCGTCGTGCCCAGGCCGCCAGTGACGATGCACTCGGGGCCTTTCTTGCCGGCGGCCAGTTGCACGCCTTCGCGGGTCATGCCGATTTGCCATTCCTTGGTGTATACTTTGCGGTTTTCGGGCATCACCGAATAGGTGGCCACCAGGCGGTCACCGCCGCCGGCCGTGTTGAACTTGAGCATTTGCGTTTCCTTGGTGACGGGATCGACGCGTTCCAGAGTCAAATTGTTTTTGTTCAAGCTGCCCTGGAAAACGAGCGTTTTGCCCGCCTTGTCCACCAGCGTTAGCTCATAAACTTTTTTGTCGACGAGGTAGCGGAGCTCGCCGCTTTTGTAGAACTTGCTGTCCGTGACCTCCAGCACCAGCCAGCTGTCGTTGCCCTTGAAACGCCAGCCCCAGCTCATCGCTTCTTTCCAGATGGCAGTCTTGTCGCGTTCCGAGGTGCCGTTGCCTTTCCAGCCGCCGATGTAATCCTGGAGTTCTTGTAGGGCTTCCTTTTGGGGATTGGCGGGCTGCGTGGCGGTGAAACCGAGTGCCGCGAAGGTGAAGCAGGCAATGATGATGCGCAGGTTCATGGTCTTAAATCCTTACGCGGCAAAGCCGCAATGTAGGACGGCCTTCCCAGGCCGTCCGGGACGGCCTGGGAAGGCCGTCCCACAAAGCGGGTCAAGGTGATTCTAACATGAACAGCGTGGTGTTGGCATTCGCGGTCAGCAGAAATCGGCCGTCGGGGGTGAATGTGAGTTGTGTGACCAGGCCGCCGCGCTGTCCCGAGACGGCGGGCATTGTCCACTTGCGCAGCTCCTTGCCGCTAGCGTCCCAGAGCTTGACGACATTGTCCACGCCCACCGTGGCGAAACGTTTGCTGTCGGGGCTGACGGCGATAGCGGAGACGCGCAGGCCGTGCGCGGCGAGTGTTTGCCGCTGCGTGCCCTTGGCTGGATCGAGAATCAGCACCTGGCCGTTGTCGCAGCCGGCTATGAGATAAGCCGCGTCAGGAGCGTATGCCAGGCTGGTAATGGCGATACCTTTCACGAGTTGCACGTCCACGACGTTTTTGTCCAGTTTGTCCTGGTTGATGGAGTAAATGCGCAGATTGCCGTCCTTGGCGCCCAAGGCGACGAGCTTGAAATCGGGGAGCCAGGCCACGGCGAGGTTATGCTTGCCGCGGTCGTTGATGACCACCAATTCGTCGCCGGTGGCGGGATCGAAGGTCGCCACGCGGGTGCCGCGCTCGTCGAAGGGGACCCAGGCGATGAAACGCTTGGCATCGGGGCGAAATGCCAACTGGGGGATGGCATTGATGAAATTGGTGATGTTTTGTTGATTGGGAAGCGGCGGCAATTCCTGGCCATCGGCCACTTTCCAGCGGCGCAGGTTGCGGTCGCCGCCGCTGGTCAAGAGCGTGTTGCCATCTGGAGAAAAAGCGATGGCGACCACCGGCTCGCCGTGGCCGGTGATGGTGCGAATCTCGACGCCGGTTTTGAGGTCCCAGATCTTGATGGTTTTGTCAGTGCCGCCCGAGGCCATGAACTTGCCATCGGGGCTGACTGCTACGCACTCGACCGAGCCGGTGTGTTCCGAGATCAACGGCAGTTCGCGGCTGGCCAGCTCCCAGACCTTGATGGTGCGGTCGGCGCCGGCGGAGGCAATTAGGAAGCCCTGGCGGTTAAACGCCAGGGCGGTGACCCAGTCGGTGTGGCCTTTGAAGATGCGGGACTCCTTGAAGGAGCCGTTTTCTTTTTTCCACAAGCGGATGAGATGATCGCTGCCGGCGGAGACCAAATAGTTGCCGTCGGGGCGAAAAGCCACCGTGCTGAGAGGGCCGCTGTGACCGCCGAGAGCGACCACCAGCGTGCCGGGCGGCGACACTTTCCAAACCTTGACGAAATTGTCGAAGCCGCAGCTCGCCAAATATTGGCCCTTGGCATCGAACGACAGTCCGCTGACAGCCGCGCCGTGGGCGACCCAGGTTGGACCAGGCTTGCCGCTGTCAGTGCCGTAGAAAGTGATGCGGCGATCGGCAGTGCCGGCCACGACTTGCTTGCCGTCGGGAGTGAAGGCGACGGCCATGACCAGCGAGCCGGCGTCAATGGTGGCCAGCGGTTTGGCCGTGGCGGTGGACCAGATGATGACAGATTTGTCGGCGCCGCCGGAGACGATCTTGGAGCCATCGCTGTTGAACATGGCCGAAGTGACCGTGCCAGCGTGGCCCTGGAAGGTCTGCACGACTTTGCCGGAATCGACATCGAAGAGCCGTAATAGCTTATCGCCGCCGCCGACAAGTATGGTTTTGCCGTCCGGCGAAAAACGCACGGCGGTCAAGCCGGCTGCATGTTCGCCGTAGTTTTTGACGACGGCGCCGGTGAGGACATCCCAGGTGCGCAGGGTGCGGTCGGCGCCACAGGAGACGAGCCGCTGGCCATCAGGACTGAAGTCGGCGGCCCAGATCGGCTCAGTGTGGCCCTCGAACGGCGTGGATTGCAGGACGATGTCGAAATCCCATGTCCGGACCGTGTAATCGGTGCTGGCCGAGGCGAGCTGGGTGCCCTGGGCGTTGAGCACCAGGGCGGTGATGTCGCCGTTGTGGCCCTTGAAGGTGCCGGTGAGTTGAGCGGTGTCGGGGTCGATGAGGTAAATCAAGCCGTCGCTGCAGCCGACGAACAGCGTCTTGCCGTCCTTGCTGAAAGCGGCGCAGGTAAAGTGGTTGATTTTCGCCTTGTGCTTGGGATCGTCCGGCGGCTTCAAGAAATAGCGAGCTGCGGCGACAATACCGGGAAAAGTGGGCTGCTGGACATCGTAGATTTTGAGAGCGTCCGGCCCGCAGCGAACGAGGAGTTTGCCGTTGGGTGAAAAGGCGACGAAATTACTGCTGCCTTGCTCCTCTTGCAAGGACCAGTATTCGGGCGATTTAAGCGTGAAAACGTCGGGATAAACCCAGAGGCGAAGCCTGCCGTCCTCGGCGCCGGCGGCGAGGCGAGTGCCATCGGCATTGAACGCTAGCCAGCGCAGGCCGGCGGCCTTCCCAAACTCTGGCAGCGTGTGCTTGAGTTCGCCGGTGGCGGCATCGTAAATCCGCAGCGTCCTATCGTCACCGGCGGCGAAAACGTACTTGCCGTCGGGGCTAATGACGAGCGCTGTGGTGTAGGCGCCGCCGCCCTTGAGGGTGCGCAGCGGCTTGGCGGTTTGCGGGTCCCATAAGTGAATGTCCTTGTCGCCGCCGGCGGAGGCGATCCATTTGCCGTCGGGGCTGAAGGCGACATGGCGGACATCGCGTTGATGGCCGCGATAGGCGACGGTTTCGTGGCCGTTGGACATGTCCCAGATCTTGACGGTGCGGTCGAGGCCGGCGCTGGCCAGGTATTTGCCGTCGGGGCTGTAAGCCAGGGCCAGAATTTCATTGCCGTGGCGGAGGCGTAAGTTGCCGAACACGTGGGCGACATGGTCCGGGAAACCAGGCCCTTGATAGGGGAGCTGCCAGCGGGATTGACGGTAAGCTTCAGCGGCCTGGAGGTAACGGCTTTCCTTGGCGGCGGCGTCACCGCGTTTAGCGGCGGCTTCGGCAAGCTCGAAAAGGTTGGGCAAGAATCGCTTGGGCGCCCCGGATTTGACGAGGGCCTCGCGTTCGGCTTGGTAGCGCTGAGCCAGGTTTTTCACATCGGCGGCCGTGGGCAGGCGGTTGTCGCCGCCCGCCAGCGCGGAGGCAGCCGCGGCCACGGTGGTCAGGGCTGCAAGCGACATTGTCAGGGCGCGACCGGGTATGCGACGATCAACAGCAGTAGAAGTTGCGGCGACGGCCATCACAGGCTCCTTGGGAAAGACAAGGCAGGCCCTTGGAGTATAAGGGGTTTATGCGCGCTGGGGCAAGCAGGATCGGGTAACCATGCCGTGAAAATGGTGAACGCCTTGCGCCCCTTGCACCCCTTGGCGCTCCTTACTGGTGTTGTCCCCGGCGGAACGGTGCGCTATACTAGTACAGGCAACATTGCGGCCGAGTTGCAAGCAGGGAAGCGTCAACGGCGTCGGGACCCGTTGGCCCTCGGTCGACAACAACCATCCAAGGCGGAGGTCCTGGCATGGCAGCACGTCAAAATCCACAACAAATTGGCGCCAGGACATTGCGTCAGCTGGGCTGGATCTTGGCCCTTGGCCTGGCGGCCGCAGGTCAATTGCTGGGTCCGTCGCCGGCGGCGCTATGGCTGCGACTGATGGGGGCAGCGGTTTTTGCCGTGGCCACGGTGAGGCCCAGCGCGTTGCGACCATTCCACACCGGCCTGATGATTACCCTGCGACCGGTGCTTTGGTTGGCAAACTGGCTGGCCAAGATCTATTCCGATCGGCGGCCACCCGTATCGCCAACGCGGCGAGGCCAGATCGCCAATACCGGCGCCTGACCTACTCAATCCTGCGAAGAGAGCCAAAACCGGCAAACTCGGCAAGAGCCGCGAAAGCGGTGCTTTCGCTACAATCCTCAAGCCCTGGCAACCTGGCAACCGATACAGTGCTAGAGCGGACCGCGCCCCTGGCGCATCCGCTTACGCGCTGTTAAGAGGCGCCAGGAGAAGATTCGATGCCACGGCTGCCTACTCGCTGCCTATTAACGGCCACGCTGTTGACCATTACGTTGTCGGCTGGTTGCCACGGCTCCGATTGGTGGGGATGCCGGCCGGGAACCTGCGACTGTTATGTCGCGCCCACTCGTTTTGAAACCGTGCCGGTGGACAGACGCGGCTCCAAGGTGGATGCTCCCGTTGACGTCAAACCGATGACGCTTGTCCCTGACCCACCGGATATTATTCCGCCATCGGGAGGCGACAGCAAAAAGCAGATCAGCAAAAATGGACCCGCAGCGGCGACGCCCGCCAAGGGATCGAAACCGCAGGGACCTGTGGCGCCGCCGCCATCGGGGCCTGTTATGCCGCCTAACGCTCCGCCGGCGTCTCAACCATCTGCATTGCAATCGTCCACGACCAAGACGCCTGGCGCCCTTCCTTTGCCAACGCTGGCCATGCAAGTAAAAGGTCCAGCGACGGACGCCTCCTCCGCCAATGGTGCGGTGGTCAGCGTGACCTGGCCGCAAAAGCTGCAGTCACCGCAACAGGCGGACCAGCAGAACGCCGCAATCTTCCAGACTAGTCCAAAAGCGCCTTTGCCGGAACCCCCTGGGCCGATCATACCCACCGTTCAAAACGCGCCGGCGCCTCCACCAGCGCTTACCTTGCCGCTGCCTCCGATTGCGCCAGTCACCGTCCCCGAGCCTGAAGTCCCGGTGCTGCAGCCTGTGGTCCATACGAAACCAGCATTGTCCACGCCGGTGCAGGTTCCCGAGCCTGTGATAGCTCAGAAGCCCCAACCGCCGGCGGCCCCGCCGCGCAAGCTCAGCAATGCCATTGCCGTCTCCGTGCCCTATGGCCATGCCGCCGATTACAGCTGGATCAGCGGCGAGGTGGAAAAATGGCGCAACCAATGGCGGCTGCGTTATGCGCCCGTCGATCAAATCGACCAGCACGGCGGCTGCGTGACGCTGGCGGGAGAAGCGTTTTTCTCTCAATTGCAAGACGGCGAGAACTACAAACTGCAGGGTCGCCTCGTGCCGGCCAACGGCCGCAGCGGCGCGCCGGTGTTTTACATCGAGGCCATCAGCCCGCGGTAAGCGTATTTGTAGGGCGGCCTTCCCAGGCCGTCCCATGTTGGTACCCTCCATGCCCCGTACTCATCGGGGCTTAATTATTTTCCACTAGCCCCTTGACGCACCCTCCTGCGCTCGGCGATACTTTGCCTGTCGCTCGTTTGTTCCAAAAGCGAATTGGCATTGTTTTGCCCTGCATAAGGAGTTGTTTCATGAAACGTCTTTTCGGCTTGGCGCTAGTCGGCGGTTTGCTGACCCTCACGGCGTTGGCCCAAGGTCCCGCCGGCGGGTTGGCTGCCGGCACGTGGCAGCTTTCGACCCTGGCCCCCATGGGCACCGAGGAAAACACCACCTGGCTGTTCACGTTGGAGAAAACCGAAGACAAAATCACGGCCAAGGTGCTGTCGACGTCGGCGAAAGGAACTCCGGAAGTCGTGAGTTTCAAGGTGGACGGCGACAAAGTCAAGCTGGTGGTCAAAGGCGCCGCTGAAGAGACTTTCGAAGGCCAAATTAGCAAAGACGGCAAAAAAATCGTGGGCGTGTTTGGCAACAGCAAAGGCGCCAACGCCGCCTACATGGCCGCCAGCGACATGACCACGATTCCCAAGAAAGGCGCCAAGCAGAAGCTCAAAGGCGCCGTTCAAGATTTGAAGAATTGGGCCGAAATATCCAGCCCGATGGCACAGACGTTTGGCCACAACGCCATTATCGACGTCAATTGCGAGTTGGCCATGGCCTTTCTGGCCAAGAGCGACGCTGCCCTTGCCGCCAAGTTCGCAATGATCGCCGAGAAAGCGAATAGTGCCAAAGATGGCGCCAACGCCGAGCGACTCAAGGTTTTGCGGATAGCGACCAGGGCGCTGAAGGACGCGGGCATGGAAGCTGACCTGGCGCCGATGGCTGATCGCCTGGAAAAGATGGAACTGGTCGTGGACAAGGAATACCACGCCACCGTGCCACCGTTCAAAGGCAAAGTTTTCGCGGGTCGGAAATCAGAAAGCAAGCGCGTTGTTGTGATGGAGTTGTTTACGGGCGCCCAGTGCCCGCCTTGCGTGGCCGCCGATGTGGCGTTCGACGTGCTGCAAAAAACCTACAAGACCAATGAGGTGGCGCTGATTCAGTACCACTTGCATATTCCCGGCGCCGATCCCATGACCAACAGCGATACCGAAGCCCGTGCCAAGTATTACAAGGTCAACAGCACGCCCAGCACCTTGTTTGACGGTGTTTCCAAGGCCGGCGGCGGCGGTGGCATGGCCGCGGCCGAGAAGAAATACGAAGCCTATCGCAAGGTGATCGAGCCGCTGCTTGACGAACCCGCGGGTTGCCACATTACCGCTTCGGCCAAGCGTGTCAACAACAAGGTTGAGATTCAAACCTCCGTTTCGGGCCTGGAAAAGCCGGGCGCGAACTTCAAGCTGCGTTTGGTGCTGGTGGAAGAGAACATCCGCTTTGTCGGCGTCAACAACCTGCGCTTCCATCATCAAGTGGTGCGGGCGATGCCGGGCGGCGTGGCGGGCGTTTCTCTGACCAACCCGCAGATGACGTTCAAGAACGAGGTGAATCTGACGGACCTGCGCAAGCAGCTCACCAAGTACCTCGACAATTACAATTTGACGGGTGCCAGGGCGCCGTTCCCGCAGGTTCCTCGGCCGCTGGATTTCAATGGCCTGCGCGTGATTGCGTTGGTTCAGGACGACACCACCCACGACATCTTGCAAGCGGTGCAGGTCGACGTGAAGGAGTAAGCTCCAAGGTTGTTTTAGCAAAAAGGCGAGCCGGCCCCAATTTAACCCTCTCCCCAAGTGGGGGGAGGGAAAGGGTGGGGGGCCGGCTCGCCTCTTTTTGTTGGCGCTGTAAGACAATCGGCATGAAAACCCTAGTTGAATTACAAGCGATCTATGGCCTGCCGCTTCCGGAGTTGATGCTCCGTGCCGCCGAGGTTCACCGCGCCCACCACGAGCACGGCGACATCCAACGCTGTGCCTTGCTGAGCATCAAAACCGGCGGCTGCTCCGAGGACTGCGGCTATTGCGCCCAGAGTGCCCACTTCAAGACAGGCGTGGCGGCTACGCCATTGATGGACTTGGAAGAAGTGAAGGAGCGAGCGCGGCGAGCCAAGGAAATGGGCGCTTCGCGTTTTTGCATGGGGGCTGCCTGGCGCGGCGTCAAGGACGGGCCGGCGTTC
>DASRAT010000968.1:0-8487 GCA_035638015.1 Gemmataceae bacterium
GTGGTTTTTTCGTGTTTTCGTACTTTCGTGCTTTCGTGAATCGCCTTTAATTATTTCCCGCCCTTGCCTGCGCCGCCGCCCCCGGCGCCGCCACCGCCCTTGCCGCCACCGAAGCCGCCGAAGCCCGGCAGTTCAGGTGCCTCACGGGTTTGCAGCACGTTGATCACCATCTGCTTGTCCAGCTCCAGACGGAATTCATAGTTGATCGTCAGCGCCTTCTCGCCGTTCATCGCCGGATCGACTTCCAGGTCCCAGCGCAGCAGGTTATTGGGCCGCTGCTCGCGCAAATAGAGGGAATCTTTGCTCAACTCCGGGGCCGTTTTCAGCAAACTGACGCCCGTCGACTCGGTCTCGCGGGCCATCGGCAGCCGGTCCCACACCTGGACTTGCACTTTCTCCGGTTTGTAGCTGCTGACCATGATGCGATACTCATATTTGAGCACCTGATTGCCGCCCTGCATGGTGCGCGTCTTGTCCATCATCATGCGCTGAATTTGCAATTGAGGATCGATGCCGAATCCGGCGGTGAACTCTTCGCCAACGGCAACGAGCGGAATGCTCATGCGGCCAACGAAATCGGTTCCTTGATACATTGTCGCTTCGCCGGGGAACAGGACATATTCGCTCTTATTGACCAGGTCGGCTTGCCGGTAAACATGAGTATTCAAGAGCGGCACCGCTTTGTAATAATACTTCGGCGACAAGCTGAGCTTGGCGACTTCGACCACCTGCTCGTCGTTGCGCGACGGCACCGACAGAATGTGCTTGAGGTGATAAGTCACGCTTGGCGCGTCGTCTTTCGATGAGCGACCCTTGACGTTTTCCGCCATCAGGTCGGCCCTGGACTTGGTCAAATCAAGCGTTTGCTCCCAGGCGGCGGCTTCATTGAGCAGCTTGTCCACGTCCTTGTACTTTTCGGTGGTTCCCGCCTGCTGCGCCTGGCCGCGGAGGTCGACAGCGTTTTGCGTAAGCGTCGAGGTCGGTTGTCCGGGATTGACGACGATGTCACCACCGCCGCCCTTGCCACCCTTGCCACCGCCAGCGAAGCCGGGCGGCAAACTGGACAACGGGATGACACTGATCTCCAGTTTCCGCAATTCTGGCGGGGCGGCGTTGAGCATCGGCAAGGCCGTCGAGAGCGTCAAATCGACGCCGTTCCAATCCTCGCCGCTCTGCTGCACCAATGTTGCCAGATAATCGAGCTTGACGTCTTCGTTTGCCTTGCCCGCCCGCAGCTTGTATTGCGGCGCCCAGGCCACGTGAGTCACCAGGTAGTTGAGCTTCACCTTGCCTGCGCCGCCCTTGTCGCGATCGATCACGATGACGGCGTCACGCTCCACCTTGGACGAGCCGGCGCTAATTTCGCGGAGCTTGCGATTGACGAAATCCAATTGCTTCTGGTTGTTCTTCAATTGCTGATTTAGAGCCACGATTTCCTTGGTTTTTTCGGTGCGCTGCTCCATCACATACTTGGTGAGGCCAATGGCCGTGTCGGCGCTAAAGCCGCCCTTTTCGGCGGTGCTGACCGTGGTCACGGAGGTGAAGTTTTCCAGTTTGCCGATCATCTTGATGTTCTCATCGGCGGCCCGGAGGTCGGCGTTGAGTTTCTCGATCACCGCTTCGAGCTTGGCTTTTTCCTCCTCGCCTTTGCGGACTGCCTCGCGCGTGTCCTCCTCGACCTGGCGGGTGCGATAGCGCGTGCTGAGAACGCGGATGCCGTTGGTTCCCTCGGAGTAAAGCGAACTGCTGATCACTCGCACCGGCAGCGACGAAACCACGACTTCGATAATCCCCGCTCCGGCGGGCACATCGACCTCGCGCGTTACCAGGGCGCTATTAGGGTAAACGACCACTTTAGCGATCTTGTTGACCGCGATCTTCGGTTGCTCCTGCGCTGCTTCGGGAGCGCCGTGCAGGAACGTGTAACCAACGCCAGAAACCAAACCGACACCGAGCACGGCGGCGGCAATGGACAACCACTTGCGCATGACAGACTCCCTGTGAAAGTGAAAAGAGGCAAAAGTGTTGCAAAGCAAGGCGGGTAGGCGAAGACTCTCCCAGAACAAAGACGGCATGGAGGGTCGGACGGATTGCCGCGCGAAGAAAAATGCGAATCACGAAAGCGCGAAAGGACGAAAGGACGAAAAAGAGGTGTTTTTTCGTGTATTCGTCCTTTCGTAATTGGTATTTGGCGGGTGCTACTTGATTGTCACTTTTGGCGGCTGGGTGAATGCTTTGTACAGCTCGTTTACTTGATCCACTGTCATCTCGCCGTCCTGAAGCCAGACGCGATAATTAACGACCAGCGGATTCTTCTCGGTCAGGTCATACTCAAAGTAGCAGCCGAAACGAGCGTAATCGCGTTCGCTCCAACGCGATTGCCCGGGGTTGGTCGGATGATTGAGGTATGCGACAGTGTAGCGTATGCTGCCGATCATAAAACTGCCCGCGTCCCAGGGCAGATTGACGGGGCCTCCTTTTTTGGGGTCCCAGTTGCGGGTATCGCCCAATTTGCCTTTGCCATCGGGGCGGAGATAATAGGTCAGCTTGTCGTTTTTTTGTTCATGTACGTCATTGTGCGCCCGGAATTGAAAGCCGGCGTGCTGCGGATCGCCCTGGAGCTTGACCAGGCCGCCTGTAGTTTTCAGGCGCGAGGCGAACTCGACCAGCGTCCTTTGGCCCATCTTATAGACGGTCATCTCGCGTTCTTCCTTGGCGAAAACCTGTTTCTTCGGCCCGTGCCAATCCACGGCAACGCGATGACGGCCCAGCACCGCTCCCGCTTCAGTCGCCAAGAACCCTTCATGCGACTGATGCGTATCACCCGGCTTGGCGTGCCAGGTGTCGCATTTTTCCTTGCCATCGAAGGTGATGCTGTTGAAGGCGTACATCAGGCCGCGATGATGCGGATAAAGGTTGTCCTTGGGGTTTTTGGGCATGGGGATATTTGTGTCGCCTCCGTTGGTGATGAAACGCATGCCGGTGGGGTCGTAGAGGTGGTGGAAGACTTTGTAGGTTTTGTCGCGGGCAGCGGGGCTGGAGTTGTCGTAGGCCTTGTGGACGTAACGGAGCATGGGAACGTCGTCAAAGGACAATTCGGCAAATTCGCCAGGCTTGCTTTTCCAAGCGAATTCCGCATGGTCTGGGGGTTTCATCCTAAGTTCCGCGACCGCGACCCCGCCCTGCCAGTCGGATCTGTAAGTGAAATGCAAATCGCGTCGAATCATTCCCTTGGCGGCGGGTGGAATTTTTTCCGTTACCAGACTGGGCGCCGTCAATTGGCCAACGCCGGTCCAAGCCCTGTTGCCCCTTTTGCTAAATAGTTCGACGTTTGTCACCTTGGCAAACTCCTCCGGAACGCTCAACGGCAAGCACGTCGGCATGCCGTCCACACCCGCATTGTCAACAGAAAATGTCACAATGGTTTTGGGCTGGGCAGAACTGGTCTGCGCCGTGAAGAGAATGACGATACCTGCGACCCAGCAAGACAGGGGCTTCATGGGAATGACCTCCTCAAAGAGTGATTTCCAGGTGCAGATTACCACGGCCACAGCGCACACGCAAACATTCGTTTAGCCGCCATGCGAAGCGCGTCAAGCGCACCCCGCTCTCCGCTGGGCGTCGCGGCTAAACGCACGATGTTTCCCGCCGTCCGAATGGCTAGAATAGGCGTGACAGCCCCTCGTTCCAAGGAGCCAGCCATGACTCGCATGATCGTCAAATCGAAAGTGGGCGCCGATGGCGTTTTGCATTTGGATGTGCCGTTGGGCACGGCGGATGCAAATCGCGATGTGCAAATCACTATTGAGCCAGTAGCGGGTCGCGCGTTCATCGCAATGACCGAGCAAGAATGGCACGAGTTCATTGATCGCACGGCCGGGACATGGCAAGGTGAATTCGAGCGGCCAGAACAGGGAGAGCTTGAGGCGAGGGATGGACTGTGACACCGAGGTGTCAACGGCGGCCATGAACACTCCGAGGCCCGTTTACGGGCCTTTCCGCGCAGCGGTATTAGGCCCGCCGTTTACGGCGGGTCAACGTGCACGGAGGTTTTCATTCCAGCCCCGTTTACGGGGCTTTTCGTAAACCGGCTTTAGCCATTGACATTATTGGCGCCTGGCCTAAAGGCAAACACCGGTAAGCCCCGTAAACGGGGCTGCGATATTTTGTCGGGGCCACCTAACCCGCCGTAAACGGCGGGCCTATTACCGCTTCGCGGCAAGGCCCGTAAACGGGCCTGGAAAACCGACCAGTCACAGATAAACGTTGGAAATGCTGTTTTTGCGAGGATTTGTAATGAAACGTATTTCGCTGCTGTTGTTCGCCGTGATCGTAATCGTTGCGGCCGCCGTTCCAACGCTCTCTGTGGTTCCTGCGCAACCCCCCGACGCCGGCGCCAAAAAGCGCCCCATGACCCTCGACGATCTCTTTAAATTCAAACGCGTCAGCGACCCCCAGATCAGCCCGGACGGCAAATGGGTTGTCTACACCGTCGGCACCGTGGACGATGTCGCCACCAACAAAACGTCGTCCACGCTCTGGCTCGCCTCGACCGACGGCAAGACACGCCGTCAGTTGACCAACACCGCCAAGAAAGACCGCCAGGCGCGCTGGTCCCCGGACGGCAAATCGATCCTGTTCGTCTCGACGCGGGGCGGCAGTCCGCAGCTGTGGATCATCGACCTGGACGGCGGCGAGGCGCGGCAGCTCACCAAGGTCAGCACGGGCGTTTCGGAGCCGACCTGGTCGCGCGACGGCAAGCGGATCGCCTTTGTCTCCACCGTCTGGCCGGAGTTTTCGGACAAGCCGTTCAAGGAGAGCGACAAGCTCAACAAGGAACGGATGGACGAACGCGAGGGCAGCCCGGTCAAGGCGAAGGTCTTCACGCGGCTGTTTTATCGGCACTGGGATGAATACGTCGAAGACAAGCGGATGCACCTGTTCGTGTGCGAGTTCGCCGACGGCAAGGCGAGCGAGCCGCGCGACGTGACGCCGGGCGATTATGATGCCTATCCCACCTCGGACACTTTTGCCACGACGGTCAATTACACCTTCAGCCCGGACGGCAGCCATTTGGTGTTTACGGCCCCGCCGAAGGAGAATGAGGCCTGGTCCACGAATTACGACATTTGGCGGATCGCGGTCGATGGCAAGGGCAAGCCGGAGAATTTGACCAAGGACAATTTGGCGGCCGACGGCGGGCCGCAGTTTTCGCCTGATGGGAAGAAGCTGGCGTATCGAGCACAGAAGAAGGCGGGGTATGAGGCGGATGCGTGGGAATTGACAGTGGTAGATTGTAATGGAAGCGGCGCGGCAAATGGGAAATCTCGCAGTGTCACCGATTACACGATCGAGGAATTCGCTTGGGATGCGGACAGCCACGTACTTTGGTTTACGCTGGAGCGAAAAGGGTTCATTGACGTATTCCTATACTCGTTCAAAAGTGGATTCAGCCAAAAAGTAGTCGAAAGGATCGGGAGTCTAACTTCATTGTCCGTCACGCAGGGCCAGCAATTGGTTTTCACGTTGGCCACATTGCGAGCGCCAAATGAGATCATGAGTTGGGTTCCAAGCATTAGGGATGTCGTTCCTCAAAATTTGAGCCGCGCAAACTCTGAGCTCGACGTGGAACTCGACACACCCAAAGCCGAAAGCGTCACCGTGAAGGGCGCCGGCGGCACCCCCATGCAAATGTGGATTCTCAAGCCCCCCAACTTCGACCCCGCCAAAAAATGGCCCGTCGTCTACATCGTCCACGGCGGCCCGCAAATGTCCTGGGTCGACGGCTGGAGCTACCGCTGGAACCCGATGCTCTGGGCCGCCCAGGGTTACGTCGTCGCCCTGCCCAATCCGCGCGGCTCCACCGGCTTCGGCCAGAAATACGTCGATGAAATTACCGGCGACTGGGGCGGCAAATGTTACATCGACCTCATGAAGGGCGTCGATTACCTGGAAACGCTGCCCTACGTGGACAAGGACCGCATCGGCGCCGCCGGGGCGTCGTTCGGCGGCTACATGATGAACTGGTTCGCCGTCAACACGCCGCGGTTCAAGACGCTCATCACGCATTGCAGCGTCTGGAATTTCGACAGCATGTATGCCACCACCGATGAGATCTGGTTCGACGAATGGGAACACGGCGGCCCGCCCTGGGGCAAGAACCGCGAGTCGTATGAGAAGCACTCGCCGCACAGATATGCCGGCAATCTCGGCAAATACAAGACGCCGATGCTGGTGATTCACAACGATTACGATTTCCGCTGCCCGATCGGGCAGGGGCATGAGTTGTTTACGTCGCTGCAGCGGCAGGGAGTGCCGAGCAAGATGATTAATTTCCCGGACGAGGGGCACTGGGTGCTGAAGCCGGCGAATAGCCGGTATTGGCATCAGGAGGTGTTTGGGTGGCTGAAGAAGTATGTACCGCCGGGAGGAAGGTAAAGGCGAGCCATGGCAATTAACGGTGAGCCGAGCGGCGTAAGCCGCCGGGTTCAGCCCCGAAGGGGCGGCGGAGTGTAGCCCCGGCCGCAAGGCCGGGGTAAACGACGACACCCCTTCGCAAGCCCCGGAGGGGCGGCAGAGGGGCTTCGCGGTTCCGTCTGCCGCTCCTCTGGGGCTACGAATCTGATCATGGCGGACAGCTACCACGGGTTCCGCTTCGTCCGCCTCACGGCGGACTGCGCTCCACACGTGGCTACATTCCGACGCCCCTCCGGGGCTAACCCCAGGCGAGAATGCCCTGCAAACGTTTTCAGATCTATTGGGCGACTAATGAAACGTTTCACTACAGTTCTGTTGTTGGCCGTTGCCGTAGGTTCGGCGGCTGCATTTCCGCTTCAAGGGTACGGTCCGGCTGCGTTAAGGCGGCCCATGACGCTTGACGACCTCTTCAAAATCAAGCGCGTCAGCGACCCGCAAATGAGCCCCGACGGCCAATGGGTCGTCTACACCATCACCAACATCGACGATGTCGCCAAAAACAAAGTCTCGTCCAATCTTTGGCTCGCTGCGACCGACGGCAAATCCCGCCGTCAATTAACCAACACGGATAAAAAAGACCGCCAGCCGCGCTGGTCGCCTGATTCTAAATCTGTCCTCTTCGTCTCGACGCGCAGCGGCACACCGCAGCTCTGGCTGATCGACGTCAACGGCGGCGAGGCCCGTCAGCTCACGACCATCAGCACCGGTGCCGCCGAGCCGACCTGGTCGCGCGACGGCAAGCGCATCGCCTTCGTCTCCGCGGTCTGGCCTGAATTCTCGGCCAAACCGTTCAAGGACAGCGACAAACTTCACAAAGATAAAATCGAAGAACAAAAGAAAAGTGCGGTAATAGCGAGGGTTTTCACGCGGCTGCCCTATCGGTACTGGGACGAATACCTGGAAGATAAACGGTTGCATCTGTTCGTCTGCGATTTCGCCGACGGCAAAGCCGGCGAGCCGCGTGATGTGACGCCCGGCGATTATAACGCGTTTCCCGTTTCCGAATCAGCCGGCGCGGACAATTTCACCTTCAGCCCCGATGGCACGCATTTGTTGTTCACCGCCCCGCCGAAAGAGAATGAGGCCTGGTCAAATAATTACGACATTTGGCGAATAGCAGTCGACGGCAAAGGCAAGCCGGAAAATCTAACCAAGGACAACACGGCAGCGGATGGCGCACCGCAGTTTTCGCCGGACGGCAAGCACCTGGCCTATCGCGCCCAAAAACGACCGGGCTGCGACGCTGATCTGTGGCAAATCGTGCTGGTGGATGTCAATCCCTCCGGAGGCTTTACCGGCAAACCCGCAGTCATCGAATACCTGGCGGACAACAGCGTTAATGAATTCGCCTGGGGGACGGTGCGCACAGGCGAAAAAACCGTGGAAAGCTGTGTGGTCTTCACCACCGATTTCCAGGGCGTCACCGCGGTGGTCGCCTATGCGCCGAAGCAGGAGCGATTCCATTCCATTGGAAAGGAATGCATTGGCACGACTTCAGCGATGTCGTTCAGCAGTGACGGTCAAATGTCGGCTCACTTGTTTTCGCAAATGCACCAACCCGCTGATGTCATGGTGACGAGTTTGACCGATGCTAAGCCGGCAAGCGCCTTAAATGTCAGCCAGGCCAATGCCAAGCTGCTCAGCGAACTGGATCTGTCTCGCCCCGAATCGGTCGCCTTGACAGGCGCCGGCAGCACGCCCACGCAAATGTGGCTTCTCAAGCCGCCGGGTTTTGATGCGACCAAGAAATGGCCCGTCGCTTATCTGATTCACGGCGGCCCTGAAAGCGCCTGGAGCGACAGCTGGAATTACCGCTGGAACGCACAGCTGTGGGCTGCCCAGGGCTACATCGTCGCCATGCCCAACCCACGCGGCTCGGTCGGGTTTGGCCAACAGTTCATCGACGACATCCGCGGCGACTGGGGCGGCAAAAGTTACATCGACCTCATGCGGTCCGCCAATTACCTGGACGGCTTGCCCTTTGTAGACAAGGACCGCGTCGCCGCGGCC
>DASRAT010000969.1:0-4750 GCA_035638015.1 Gemmataceae bacterium
GTGAGCAAACGGTCCAGCTGGGATTATCCTGGCAACCCGCGAAACAGTGACATGCCAAGTCGCCTCGCTGCGCGGTGGCATTGTGAATTTGTGGGACGGCCTTCCCAGGCCGTCCTGGACGGGTTAGGAAGTCCGTCCCACATAATACAGTCTCCATTCATTCTCAGCGCTGCCCGGCCACCAAGAAAAACGCCGTCATCAGCATTGCCAAGCCCCCCGTCAAAATGGTAGTTATGGCCAGCGACTTCCCAGACAATCGCGGGTTCCTTTCAGTTTCACGCAGCGCCATCCCGCCCAGCACCGTGGCCGTAATCTGCCCCATCAGCGCCACCACGCCAACCACGACGGCAAAGGAATTGGTGCCCATCGGCACCAGGCACATTAGCACCGGCGCACAGCACATCGCCAGAATAATGCCAAATATGGCCTTGCCGCTCACCGTGGAAGGCTTGCTGGTCTGCCGCAAGCGATAATTCTTGCACGGCCCGCACAAGGAAACGCCTTTGAACTTGACCAAGCAATCAGCACAGAAGTTCTCCGCACAATCGGCGCACTTCTCGACGCCGGGCCTGTCTTGATGATTGAAACAAGATTCGCGGTCGCGCACCACGGGGGTGCCTCGCCGGCGCCCTTTGGGCGCTTCGTCCCATGCCTCAGGCGCGGGCCTGCGAGCCACGGGAATCTGCTCCTCGCCGACTGGCACCGCCGTGAGTGGCGGCACATCCAGGGGCGATACGACAGGCGGCGCATTGGCCGGGGCCGCGGTCGTGCTTTCCCACGGGACCATATTGCCCTGGCCGCAGTCGCAAAACACCGTGGTGCCCGAGTCCACTCGGCCCAGCGTTTTGCCGCATTTTGTGCAAGAAAACCAGATCATCGCGCCGCTTGCGGGGTAAGGGGTAATGGATCGGCCGTCAACGCCGCCGCCAGTTGCAGGACAAACTTCTCATCGCTTTGATGCTCGGCCGGGGCCAGATCGAGGCTTTGGCGGAAATAGTCTGACACGCCCGCGAACAACCGGGCACGTTCGCGAACACGCAGTTGATCGCGGCGCAGGCACAGATCGAGGATCGTTTCTTTTTGCCGGCGGGTAAGTTGTTCCAGTCGCTGCCGCATCAGCTGCGTTCGCGGTGCCTGCCCGGCAAATCCCTCGCGCAGCGCCACCAGCGATGTGTTTTTGGTCTCGACGTGTACCACTAATGTGCTGGCGGCAAGATCGCCCATACGGCGTTGCTGCGGGTTGAACGCCGCAACCAGAAAACCGACGCCGTAGAGCAGCGGCGGCAACTCGGGAGCCAGCAGCGGCAAACCGTCCACCACGCGCACAATGTTCCGCACCGCCGCTTGGCCCAGCGAGATGCCGCTGCCTTGAAAATCAATGACACGGATGCCAACCAGCCGCTTGCCGGGCGTCTGACCATGCCAGAGCCACTCAAAAAGCAGGAAATAGCACCATTGCATGACAAACGTCAGCAACATTGCCACCGCAAAACCCAAGCCGGCACGAGCCGCCTCCCAGGTCACGACAATAAGGATAATCGGCACCAGCAAGCCGAGCAAAATGAGCAAATCGAGCAACCATGCCTGGAACCGCGAACCAATCCCGGCAACGCGGTAAACGAGCGGGACCTTCTCGGTGGAGATGACGTGGTGGAGCATGAAGGTGATTATACTGGATGGGCGCTTGTGACGTGTAGCGACGACCCGCAGCGCATCGCGAGGAAACCATCGTCGACTCGCAAGGCGAGTCTACGCTCTGTAGCTTATCGTCAGCGTTCAACCTCCCTTGAGAACGCCTTCGATAAACGCCAGCAATTCCGATCGCTGCCGCTGCAAGGTGTAACGTGCCGCCGTTACGATTGCAGCATCAATACGTCGCTGTACTTCGGGACTGCCCTGCCGCACCAAATCCACAACTTGCCGCAACGCATCCGCGCAGGCCAGCGGATTGCCCTCCTCACACCAAAAGCCATTGTCCGGCGTGGCGTACTCCATGCCACCGTAGCCATGATTGCCCACCACCACGCAGCCCGCGGCCATCGCCTCAACGGGCGGCAAGCCGAAGCCCTCCAGGTAGTTCATGGACAGAAAGATCGCTGATTCCCCCATGATTCTGGCGGTCTCAGCCTCGTTGACCCTGTCAATGGGCGCCCAAGTAACGTCAGACGGGAAGCCCAGGTCCTGTGCGGCCAATCTGCAAATAAACTCTGCTTCTAACGGCCGCTTCTGTGGCACATACGCGACTTGTAGCTTCTTGGGCCATGGCTTGAACAAATCACGGTCCAATGCATAGTGAACGACAGGCACCTCCGGCCAACCCAGCTTCGATTGCAAGAAACCGGCAATGATCTCCGAACTGGCGAACACTTTGCTAATACCCAGATCTTGCCAGAAGCGATGCTGCCCCAGACCGATGTAAATGTTGAAATGGTTTTGGCAAAAAATCACCTTGCGCACTGCTACTGATTTCAATCCGTCCAATACTACGCGATGATCTTCGGGAATGATCAACAAGTCGTCCGGGCGAATCGACAGGCCTTGCTGAGCATAAATCTTCGGTACATCCTCCTGGAACCAGCCTGGCCTGAAACCGGCATTTTGATGGACAACATAGGCGGACAAACCGCTTCGGACCAAATGGGCAACATGGGTATAGATGGTTCGCAAACCGCCGGACGGGCGGGGATTGTCAAAATTGAAATACAAAATGCGTGGCATGGGCAAAGGTCAAGCAGTGGAGTTGGTAGTAATTACAACGATTGCAACTTTTTACGCGATGCTGCCGTCAAGAGGTCGAGTTGAATCACATGTCACAACTCACATGTGGCTTGCAGTTTGCGATTTGTTTGCCAGACAAATTCGCTTTTGGCACGCAGCGTGCAATGTTAATCCATCGACCTGACCGACAGATTTTTGGAAGCGTCGGCCAGGCCCTGTGATGGCTTGGAACCGTTGCCCCCGATGGTTCCCGCGGGTTACCCCCACTCGCGAAGTGGCTGAGGTAGCGTCAACCGGAGGTTTCCCGCCTCCTGACCCTGACGCAAGCCGAAGTCGCCAGCTCACCGGCCTGGCACCGCTTCTCCCTTCTACATCCAGCCAAGACCCAATTCCCCCTGACATTCCCTCTAGCCACCCGCTTCCCCCGGCGGGTGGCTCTTGTCTTTTTGCGGCGTGTCGACGGCACCCCCACCCTGCCCTCCCCCTGTTTTAGGGAGAGGGTTAAAAGGAGCCGGTTTGACGCCGCGAAAGGTCGGCATATCGCGGTTGGCCCCGGACTCCGCGCCCCAGTCGATGCCGCTGCTGCCGTGCAGTTCCAACATAAAACGCTGGTCTCCCACGCCGATCACGTCGCCGTGGTTGACGGTAGTTTGGCTGCGGATGCGCTGGTCATTGACGAACGTGCCGTTGGCACTGCCCAGATCGGCCAGCGTTACCTCACCGGGGCGGATGCGCAAGAGGCAATGATGTCGGCTGATGGCCGAGCCACCCAGGCGCAGGTCGCAATCGGCGCCGCGGCCGATCAGGAATTCCTCCTTGGTGACCGCGATCTCATGTCGTTGGCCAGGGACGGTACCACTTTCGAGCAGCTTGGCGAGCATGCGCTGGACTCCACGCAAGAGAGAAAAAGTCGCCGGGTTCGTAATCTGGGCAAGTACCCTTCCATCATAAACGACCTGTCGGCCTTCGCCAGTGAATTGTCAGCCGTCAGGCGTAAACACCTACTGTCCTCGCCTTGCATTCATGCCCTGTTTGTTGATAAGACGTTGAACTTTACGAATTTCAGGGTTTCGCCACGGATGGTTTCATGCCCGCAATTGCAGTCGCTGCTCGACGTAGGTCTTCGCCAATGCCAAAGGCGGACCTCGCGCCGGCAGTGCCGGCCAAAAATCGGCATATTGGAACGGGCATTTCCTTGGCTGTCCTGGCCGCCGTCTTCACCTTGTGCAATTGCGTGAAACCACTCCAGGTCGATGACGCCGCCTACGTTCTCTATGCCGCCCATATCGCCGAGCATCCGCTGGCGCCTTACGATTTCGCCGTTTACTGGGGCCATCAATTTCAACCGGCCAATCAGGTGCTGGCGCCGCCGGTGCTTTTGTACTGGATGGCAGGCGCTCACGCTGTCTTTGGCGACAACCCGACGTTGTGGAAGCTCTCTTTGCTGCCCTGGCATGTGCTGTTGACGATTTCGCTGTTTTCGTTGTTGCGGCGTTGGACAGGAGCATTGAGCCTGCCGCTGACCTGGATGGCGCTGTTGTCGCCAGCGCTGTTGCCGAGCACGAACTTGATGCTCGATGTTCCCGCGTTGGCGTTGAGCCTGACGGCCGTGGCGTTGTTTGTCAAAGCGGCCGAACGTGGTGGTTGGCGCTTGGCGGCCTTGGCGGGGTTGGTTGCCGGCTTGGCGATGCAGACGAAATACAGCGCATTCGTGACGCCCTGGGTGTTGCTGTGCTATGGGCTAACGCATGGGCGATTGCGATTGGCATTGTTGGCGGCGGCAACGGCGCTTTGCATCTTCGCGGCCTGGGAGCTGTTCGTGGCGACGGTGCACGGCGACTCACATTTCTTGTTAGCGGCGCAGCAGCGCGGTGAGTCCCTGTTGGCCCGTATTCGCCACATGGTTATACCGACGCTGACCCTGACCGCGGCCCTGGCCCCGGGAGTGCTATTCGCGGCAGTGCTTGGCTGGCGGCGTAGTGGACGATGGTTGGCGGTGGCGATCATGGTCGCGGCTGGAGGGTTTTTGCTA